>JBGVEC010000090.1:0-18468 GCA_045119815.1 Paludibacteraceae bacterium
AAAGGAGAGATCGCTATCATCAATACCTGCGGATTTATCGGAGACGCCAAAGAGGAAAGCATAGAGATGATTCTACAGTTTGCCGATCGCAAGAATAAAGGCAAACTGAGCAAGCTATATGTCATGGGATGTCTGTCTCAACGCTATGCCAAAGAGTTACCTGCGGAAATACCCGAAGTGGATGGATGGTTTGGGAAGTTTGATTTCCTTGGAATCGTGGAGGAGTGCGCAAGCGCACAGTTTAGAGAACGCCCAGAGGGCTACGGTTTAGAGTTTAAAGGCAATGAATACGAGCGGATGCTCACCACACCAAGTCATTACGCATATTTGAAGATTGCGGAAGGATGTAATCGATATTGTTCGTATTGTGCTATACCGTTGATTACAGGTAAGTTTACCTCAAGGACCATCGAGGACATATTGGAAGAAGTAAAGTGGTTAGTGAGCAAGGGCGTTAAAGAATTTAATGTAATTGCACAAGACTTATCTAGTTATGGATTAGACCTTTACGGCGAACATCGCTTGGCGCAATTACTCGATCAAATGGCGCAAGTAGAGGGTGTGGAATGGATAAGAATACACTATACCTACCCTACGGATTTTCCTTACGACATTCTACCCGTGATGGCTAAGCATAGCAATATTTGCAAATATATGGATATTGCGCTGCAACATTGCTCGGACAATATGCTCAAACTCATGCGTCGTCGCATCACTCGCGAAGAACAAGATACATTGATAGCTCGTATTCGCGAGGAAGTGCCTGGTATATGTTTGCGTACCACCTTGCTGGTGGGACATCCAGGGGAGACAGAGGAGGATTTCAGCGAGTTGTGCGAGTGGGTGAAAGAGATGAAATTTGACCGATTGGGGGCTTTTGCGTATAGTGAAGAAGAAGGAACGTATGCGGCTAGACATTACACAGACGACATTCCACAAGATGAGAAAGAGCGTCGCGTGGATACGATCATGGCGATACAACAAGCGATTTCATCGGAGATATTGAGCCAAATGGTGGGTACCCAACAGCGCGTAGTGATTGACCGCGAAGAAACGGATTACTATATCGGTCGCACGCAATATGATTCGCCTGAAGTGGATTGCGAAGTGCTGATTGAGAGGGAAGGCGATGAGGCGAAGAGGAAGCTAAAAATTGGAAAATTCTATACTGTAAACATCATAAAATCAGAGGATTTTGACCTCTATGCAAGCCTATGAAAACAAAAGACTTGATTCAACACATTGCTACATCCACTTCCATGACGAAGACTCGCACAGAAGAGTTATTGGAGGCTACTGTAGCCGTTCTACAAAAGGAATTATTGAGTGGCACGAGTGTGCAATTGCAAAACTTAGGTTCCTTGGAAATGAAAAAACGCAATGCCCGCACTGTGGTACACCCTAAAACTCAAGAACGCACAGAGGTTCCCGAGAAAATGCAGTTGGTATTCAAGCCAAACCAAGTTACCAAAGATATGTTTAACTCTAAAAACAAGGAGGATTAACTATGGCTAACGAGAAAATGACATGGTCCGAGTTGCGTAAGGCAGTGGCTGAAATGGCGGGTACTTCTGAGCAAGAAGCAACCAATTTCTTGAATGCACTAGTGGATGCTATCTTGGTGGGATTAAAAGAAGACCAACAAGTAAAAGTCAAAGGCATAGGCACCTTTGCGCTCAAAGCTATGGCAGCACGCAAGAGTGTGAATATTGCCACAGGAGAAGAGTTTACAATAGAAGGATATAACAAACTGACATTCAGCGCAGAGGCATCACTCAAAGAAAGTGTAGAAAAACGTTTGGATGTTCCTCACACTGTAGAAGCGGTCAAGGAACTAACGGCTGATCCACTAAAAAAACTAGGCGAGCAAGCCGAGGAGATCGTGGATATTCTCGCAGATCTAGGACAAGCAGTATCCAAACCAGGTTTGGAATTTCAGGAGGTTCAGGAAAGTTCAGAAGTTCTTATCTCGCCAGAAGGCTCGAACGATTATTCGCAAGCGAATGTTCAGGAAGTGCAGGAAGAAAAACCTGATGATGAAGTAAATGAAGCCCCAACACCAGAAGAGCCAATAGCGGAGGTCATTCAAGAACCTGCAGTAGAGATTAAAGAGAAACCTACTCAAAAACCTACATGCAAGTGCCACAAGTGGGTATGTTGGCTAATCGGTGCTATCCTACTCTTGGGCATAATAGGTACAGGCGTCTATTTCCGTGCAACCCTGCAACAATGGTGGCAATGCATGCAAGATTGTCAACCAACCACAGATACTGTTGAAGAAGTTTCAGAAGTTGAAGAAGTTTTAGAGGTAGAAGAGTTGACATTGGCGGATCAACCTCGCGAATACGTGAATTTTATCGGCATTGAGCGCGTGGGAAAAGATAGCCGTTTGGCATGGATAGCCTACAAATACTATGCACAAAAAGACTTGTGGGTATTCATCTATGAGGCCAATCGCGATATCATCAAAGATCCTACCTATGTATTACCAGGGCAACACATTAGAATCCCTGAATTAGACGAGAAATATCGCAATTTGTATAACCCTGAATTGCGCCAATTAGTAGATAGTTTGGCAGCTGAATACTTGAAGAAATAAAAGCCTACCCCCGCCCCTCCCTAAAGGGAAGGGAGACAGTAAAAGACATTGAACGAAGATGTAATACATATTCATCGGGCTCGCACGCATAACCTAAAGAACATCACAGTAGATATACCTAGGAATCAGCTAGTTATCATCTCAGGTGTGAGTGGTAGCGGCAAGTCTTCGTTGGCTTTCGACACATTGTTTGCCGAAGGTCAACGTCGTTATGTAGAGAGTCTGAGTGCCTATGCCCGCCAATTCTTAGGGCGAATGCAAAAGCCCGATGTGGATTTTATTGACGGCATTCCACCTGCTATTGCGATTGAGCAGAAAGTCACCAATCGCAATCCACGTAGTACCGTAGGCACAGTAACGGAGATTCAAGAGTATTTGAAATTGTTGTACGCGCGCGCTGGGCATACGCTCTCACCCGTAAGTGGTTTGGAGGTCAAACGCCACAGCGTACACGATGTAGTGGAGTGCTTGAGGCAACAAAAAGTAGGCAGCAAAGTGTTGCTACTCTCTCCTATCGTAACTGAAAAAATAGAGGAGCAGATTAGTATATGGCAAGAGCAAGGTTTTGCACGATTGTACCGTATCCATGCCGATGGAATCGGCGAAATGTTACGCATTGGCAATTATACGGCAGACGATGGTAGTTCAACCACTTATCTACTCGTGGATCGTATCGTAGCAGACGGCGAGCCAAGTACATTCAATCGATTTGCAGACTCTGTTCAGACAGCTTTCTTCGAAGGAAAAGGACAATGTCAACTGCTCGTCACCCTACCCGATTCTACAGATAATCAGATATATACATTCTCCGAGCGTTTTGAAGCGAATGGTATTACTTTTGTTGAGCCAACCGAACATTTATTCGATTTCAACAATCCTCTCGGCGCATGTCCCACTTGTGGTGGCTCAGGCATGGTAAGCGGTATTGACCCTGATTTGGTGGTGCCCGACAAGTCCAAATCCATATACGAGGGAGCAATAGCCTGCTGGCGAGGCGAGAAGATGAGCCTTTGGAATGAGAAATTGATTTATACAGCAAGCCAGTTTGATTTTCCTATTCATACGCCATTCTACGCACTAACTGCCGAACAGAAGCAGTTGATATGGACTGGAAACGAACATTTCCGCGGATTGAACGACTTTTTTCACGAGCTCGAAAGCAAACAATACGCTAAGATCCAATATCGCGTGATGTTGAGCCGCTACAAAGGCAAAGCCACTTGCCCTGATTGCAACGGCGGACGACTTCGCAAAGAGGCGCAATATGTGTGGGTAGGGGGTAAGAACATCACCCAACTGAACCAAATGCCTATCACAGAATTGGCGAAATGGTTTGAGGAATTGCCATTAGCGGAGCACGAACAGATGGCTGTTCAACCTCTGCTCGTGGAGATACGCACCCGATTGCAGTTTATGCAAGATGTGGGATTGGGTTATTTGACCTTGGCACGTATGTCCGCCACACTCTCAGGAGGAGAAGGACAACGCATTAACCTGGCTAAATCATTGGGTAGCAGCCTTGTAGGATCGTTATATGTATTGGATGAGCCTAGTATCGGTCTTCACCCAAGGGATACCCAGCGCCTGATTCATGTGCTCAAACAATTACGCGATCTAGGCAATACAATTGTGGTCGTAGAACACGACGACGAGATACAGAAAGCAGCCGATTACACCATAGAGATTGGTCCTAAAGCGGGTCGCCATGGCGGTGAAGTAGTTTATGCTGGTAGTCCAAAAACGGATAAGTTTACCTATAACATCCCTGCCTATCGTCGTGTATGGAACAACTATATCGAGATTCAAGGTGCTACGGAGAATAACCTCAAGAACCTAAATGTACGCTTTCCTCTCAACGTCATGACCGTGGTCACAGGCGTGAGCGGCAGCGGTAAGTCTTCGCTTGTGAGCAAGGTGCTCTACCCTGCTCTCAAGAAACATTATGGTGGTATAGCCGACCGAACAGGCGACTTCGGCAGTCTGCGAGGCAGTTTGAATCTGATTCATAATGTGGAATTTGTGGACCAAAACCCACTGACTAAGTCTTCGCGCTCTAACCCCGTCACCTATCTCAAAGCATTTGACGAGATTCGCAAACTATATGCTGAGCAACAACTGAGCAAGCAACTCGGTTTTACCGCTTCCTACTTCTCGTTTAATACCCCTGGCGGTCGCTGCGAATCATGCCAAGGCGAAGGTACGATCACCATAGAGATGCAGTTTATGGCGGATATAGTGTTGGAGTGCGAGCACTGCAAGGGCAAACGCTTCAAGCAGGATGTGCTGGATGTGCTATACCGCGGAAAGAACATATACGATGTGCTGGAAATGACAGTCAATCAGGCGATAGAGTTCTTTGCGGAGGACACGGCGTGCAAGAAGATTGTCAACAGGTTGAAGCCGTTGCAGGATGTAGGTATTGGCTATATCAAATTGGGTCAAGCAGGTAGTACACTTTCTGGCGGTGAGAGTCAGCGCGTGAAGTTGGCATCGTTCTTGGCACAAGAGAGCGCAACACCTACCCTCTTCATCTTTGATGAGCCTACGACGGGCTTGCATCACCACGATGTGGCAGTGCTGTTGAAAGCCCTGAATGCGTTGATTAGCAGGGGACATTCGGTATTGGTGATTGAGCATAATCCATCGGTGATATTGGCAGCAGACCATATCATAGACTTAGGACCAGAGGGAGGCGATGAAGGCGGAAGGATAGTGGCAGAAGGCACTCCAGAAGAAATAATGCAATGCCACGAAAGTTATACAGGCAAAGCGTTGAACGATTTGAAGGATAGTTTTATATAAAGATCTAAAACAGATGAAAAAAATCATTTTATTGGTTCTTACGTTTGCATATCTTAGTAATTTATATGCGACTGACCACATGGCTGCTACTGTAGCGATTGCTCCAGATGTAAAAGGTCCTGTAAAAAAGGTAACGACTACCATTAAACTAGGCGACGGAAAACTAGATATCCTGTATGGTATGAGTAAACAACCATTTCCAGAAGTTAAGTATGTGTTTTGGTATGACTCCATCGGTAGACTGACTGAAGAAACAACTTATCCAGGAGGATCACATATTAACGGTCATGTCTACCAATACCATAATAATGAGATGGGGGTAAGTTATCATTATAATGAAGATGGATTTATCAAGGGATCCTTCAAACAATTGTTTTATGATTCACTCGGAAATCAAATTTCTTCTAGAACTTATAAAGATGGTAAATTCTTTTGCGCTGATTCTACAATCTACAATACCCAAGGGCTTAAAATAGAACATTACGACACAGCTCCAAAAACAGATTCAATGGTGCTGACATATAGTTACGAATATGATTCTATCGGTAGATTAATTACAGTTAATCGCAAAAATGAACACATTTATACAATTGAGTATCACCCAAATGGCAATTACACGGAACATCACTCTGAAAAAATCAAAAATACAAGCAAAGCATGGGAACAAAAATATGTCCTAGATAATAAAGGACAAATTATTAAGATACAAGCAAAAGATTCATGGAGTAAATTTACAAAATATGATCACCATGGCAACTGGTTAAAATCAGAGTATTCATATAATACAAATAGTCCTCTTGGGTGGATTACAAGTGTCCAAGAGCGTATTATAGAGTATTATGAATAAGTATGTCACTCTTGAAATTTCTTGTTTCAACCTTTGCACAAAAATTAAAATTTTCGGCAGAAATATTAAATATGGTTTCCATTGAACATCTCGGCATAGAATATTCATCTCGTCCGATATTGGATGATATCACTTTTCTCATCAACCAACGTGATCGCATTGCTCTCGTAGGCAAGAACGGTGCAGGTAAGACGACCCTACTCCGCTTGTTGGCTGGCGTAGAAACACCTAGCTCTGGACGCATCTCGAAGATGGGCGATATCACCATCGGCTACCTACCACAGGTAATGATGCACGTGGATGGGAAGACGCTCAGAGAGGATGTGATGAGTGTTATCGCTCGCAAGAGCGATGGTTTAGAGGCTGGTATATCAGGCGAAGAGGCGAGGTTTATCGCGGAGATGGATCGCACGATTATAGGACTAGGTTTTGAGCGCAAAGATTTTGACCGCCCATGCTCAGAGTTTTCGGGAGGATGGCGCATGCGTATTGAGTTGGCGAAGATCTTGCTCCAACACCCTGACTTACTGCTACTTGACGAGCCGACCAACCACTTGGATATAGAGTCTATCCAATGGCTAGAGGAGTTTCTTAAGAATAATAGTAGTGCGTTGGTTTTGGTAAGTCACGACCGTGCATTTCTAGATAATGTCACCACTCGTACCATTGAGATTACGCTAGGTAGGATATACGACTATAATGTCCCATATTCACAGTTCAAGGTGCTGCGTCAAGAACGCCACGAACAGCAGGTGCGTGCGTACATGAATCAGCAGAAGATGATTCAAGAGACGGAAGAGTTCATTGAACGTTTTCGCTACAAAGCGACCAAGGCGGTACAAGTACAATCGCGCATCAAACAACTAGAGAAACTAGATCGCCTAGAGGTGGATTTGGAAGACAACTCACGATTGAGTTTACGTTTTCCTCCGGCTCCACGGAGTGGAGATTTCCCTATAATAGCCGAAGATGTGCGCAAGGATTTTGGTGATCATATGGTATTCCAGAATGCCAATTTCACCATCCGAAGAGGCGAGAAAGTAGCTTTTGTAGGTAAGAATGGCGAAGGTAAAACGACCCTGGTTCGCTGTATCATGGGGCAGTTGGATTATATGGGTACGCTGAAGATTGGACACAATGTCAAGATAGGTTATTTTGCGCAAAACCAAGCAGCATTATTGGATGGCGAAATGACTGTATTTGAGACGATTGATTATGTAGCAGTAGGCGATATCCGCACCAAGATTCGCGATATATTGGGTGCGTTTATGTTCGGTGGTGAAGCCTCCGAAAAGAAGGTCAAGGTGTTGTCTGGTGGCGAGCGTAGCCGTTTGGCGATGATTCGTCTGCTGCTTGAACCTTGTAACTTGCTTATTCTAGACGAGCCCACCAACCACTTGGACATGCAGTCCAAAGATGTATTAAAAGCGGCTTTGAAGGAGTTCAACGGCACGGTTATCTGCGTGAGCCACGACCGCGATTTTCTAGATGGCTTGGTGGACAAAGTGTATGAGTTTGGTGGCGGAAAAGTACGCGAGCACTTAGGTGGTATCTATGATTTCTTGCGTAGCAAAAAGATTGATTCCTTGCAGGAATTGGAACGGAAAAAGCCTACCCCCACCCCCTCCCTAAAAGGAGGGGAGAATAGCGAAGTGACCTCTGCAAAATTGGACTATGCCGCACAAAAAGCCGCAGCCGCAGCTCGCCGCAAAAAAGAAAAACAAATAGCGGAAATAGAGGCAGCGATTGCCAAACTAGAACAAGAACAACAAGCAATCGAAAACCTCTTGACAGACATAGCGAATCAAACCACGGAAAACTTCCAACGCTACGAACACATCAAACGCGAAATGGAACAACGCCTCTACGAGTGGGAGATTTTGAGCGAAGAAGAGTGACAATAATATAAATTATTGGTTCTACCGATATTTTACTGCCAAATCATTTGCATATTTGCAAAAAAATGTGTAATTTTGCAGCGTAATTTGCAAAATTAGGTATTTTATTGTAATTAACTCATATGATTAACAGAACACTGGTACGAACCAAAGTCCTTCAAACCCTCTTTGCTTACTACAAAGATGGCGACAAAACTCCTTTGACGGCACGCAAGGAGTTGCTTAATAGTTTTTCTAGCACCTATAGTCTGTATATGACGATGTTGGCATTCGCTGACGAGTTGGTAACCTATGCTGAAGAACAAATAGCCGAGAACAAGCAACGAGCTACTATCACTCACCAAGAGTATGTACCTAACTACCGTTTTGTACAAAACAAAGTGTCACGCGATTTATTCAACAATCGCCGTTTACGCAATTATATCGAGGAGAATCACCTGCGTTGGGACACAGGTATGAATGGTGTGATTGCTATCTATAAACAACTACTTCAAGCTCCTTTCTACCAAGAGTATATGCAATTGGAGTCCCCTACTTATGAGGACGACAAGATGTTGTGGCGCAAGATCTATGGTACCCTTCTTATTGGCAACGAGGACCTATATTCCGCATTGGATGAAATGGAGGTAGCCTTAGACCAACATGGTTGGACCATTGATATAGACCAAATCTTGACCTATATTGTCAAAACCATCAAACAATTCAAGGAGGCCAATGGCGATGAGCAACCACTCCTTGAGATGTTTGACTCTGAAGAAGAATTAGCCTTCGCTAAAGATCTCCTACGTTTGACTATTGAAAACGCCGATGAATACCGAGCACTCATTGCTAAATCATTGCACAACTGGGATGCGGAGCGTGTAGCGTACATGGATCACATTATTCTGCTCGTAGCGATTTCTGAGATTGTTAACTTCAATAATATTGCGCTAGAGGTATCTATGAACGAGTATATCGAATTGGCCAAAGAATATTCTAGCGACAAGAGTTATCAGTTCATCAATGGCGTGCTCAACAATGTGGTAAAGGAATTGCAAAAAAACAATATCCTCTTCAAAGTAATCAAAAAATAATTCATTAATAAATTTTTACTATGCTTAATTTCATTTTTTTACAAGCAGCTCCTGCTGCTCAAGGCGCACAACAAAGCAGTTGGTCATTTTGGGTAATGATGATTGCGATCTTCGTTATCTTCTATTTCTTCATGATTCGCCCACAACAAAAGAAACAAAAAGAGTTGCAAGCACAACGTGATGCACTCAAGAAAGGCGATAAAGTAGTTAGCGCAGGTGGTATCTATGGTATCATCAAAGAGGTTCAAGAAACCACTTTCCTCATTGAGATTGCAAAAGATGTAGTCATCAAGATGGACAAAGGTAGCGTGTATGTAGCAGCAGAAGATGCACAACAAGCGCAAGCACAAAACCAAAATAAGTAAACTATAATGCGATTGAATCTCCAACCATACAAACACCAAGCCTCACGCCTATGGCTGTGGCTATTGAGCAAAGATATCCTTATCTTTCTGCTGTTTGTTGGTTTGGTTTCTGCCTTTTGGTGGGGACGAAGCATGACCTCATCTAGGGAAGGAAACATTCGAGTGGAAATCAATTATAGCGGTGTGGACGACCGTGTAGTGTTTGCCACACCGCTCCCTACTCAACTCACGATTAGTGTGCGCGACAATGGAAAACAGCTACGCCAATTGTCCAAACAAACCCTCACCCTCAACCTTAATTTATCTTTGTTTATTGCAGAGCGCGAAGGCGAGCTTCGTCTTACTGCAGACATGCTTCGTCCACGGTTGCAGGACATTTTACCTGGAACAACGATTATCCTACAGATTACTCCCGAACAATTTCAGACCTCATATCATATCCAAAGCGCCAAAATGGTGCCTATCATACTGCAGGCACAAGTGGGATATGCTCAGCAACACCAAGCCAAAACTCATCCACTATTATCAGAAGATAGCGTTTGTATTTACGGTGCAGAGAATGTATTGCATGACATTGACTGCCTATATACAGACTCCATTATAATCAATGACCTACGCGATTCCATCACGCAGAATGTAGTTCTACAACTCCCTTCATCCATACGCTGTCGCACAAAGCAAATACAGGTTACATTCCAAGCCGAACCATTCACCGATAAATCCTTTACACTCCCTATACACACCCTTCAAGTCCCTGAAGGTGAACACATGCGTCTCTTTCCACAACAGACAACTGTAGTGGTACGCGTAGGTATCTCGCACTATGCACAAGTTACCATAGAGGACCTCACCGCTATTTGCTATTACCCTAGCAAACCCTGCGACGCACTACCCATAGAAATACAAACCAATGATCCGTATATTTCCAATATTCGCTGCTACCCTTCGGCAGTAGAATATATAATTGAGCGCTAACATGAAAAAGATTCAAATGGTCGATCTGCAAACGCAGTATCAACATATCAAAGAAGACATTGATCGTGGTATCCAAGCAGTGATTGATTCTGCTAGTTTCATCAAAGGTCCTGCGGTCACATCTTTCCAACAGAACCTAGAGGCATACACCGGTGCTAAGCATGTCATTCCCGTCGGCAATGGTACCGATGCACTGCAAATAGCCCTCATGGCGTTGGGTCTTCAACCTGGCGATGAGGTCATCACTCCTACCTTCACTTTTATCGCAACCGCTGAAGTGGTGGCACTGCTCGGACTCACTCCTGTGGTGGTGGATGTAGATTGGGATACGATGAACATCTCTATCGAAGCTGTACGCAAGGCTATTACCCCTCGTACTAAGGCTATTGTACCTGTTCATCTTTTCGGTCAATGTGCGGATATGGAAGCACTGATGCAAATTGCCCAAGAGCACAACCTCTATGTAGTGGAGGATGCTTGCCAAGCGATTGGCGCCCAATATACCTTCTCGGATGGTACTACCCAACAAGCTGCTACCATCGGACATATCGGTTGCACTAGTTTCTTCCCATCCAAGAATCTCGGTTGTTATGGCGATGGCGGTGCTATCTTCACCAACGACGATGAGTTAGCGGCTCAGATGCGTGCTATCGCTAACCACGGTATGGTTATCCGTTACCACCATGACGCAGTAGGTGTCAACTCGCGTCTGGATAGCATCCAAGCCGCTGTTTTGGATGCCAAACTGCCACACCTCAACCGCTATATTGCTGAACGTCAACGAGCAGCCGCATATTATGATCAGGCCTTTGCCAACCACCCTAATATCCTTACCCCTGTACGTGATACACGCTCCACACATGTCTTCCACCAGTACACCCTTCGTCTAGTGAATGTAGATCGAGATGCGCTGCGTGAGGCATTGGCACAAGCGGGTATCCCAGCCATGGTCTATTACCCTATTCCACTACATATGCAAAAAGCATATCAGGATCCTCGCTACCAAACGGGCGATTTCCCTGTAGCGGAGAAACTCGCAGCATGCGTTTTGTCGCTGCCTATGCATACGGAATTGGATAACGAGCAACTGGAGTATATCACCACCCATGTGCTCCAGGCTATCAATGCCCAACACTAAACTCTAAACTCTAAACACTAAACTAAAAATGGCAACTTCACTATCACTCACACAAAAGCAGACACAAATGCTGAAGTTATCACCTGCACAAATACAGGTGATGCGTTTGTTGGAATTGCCTACATGTGAACTCCTCGCACACATCAATGAGGAGTTACAAACCAATCCTGCCCTTGAAGAAGGTGTGGACCGCAATGCAGAACGTGAGGAAGACACTCCACAACAGGAAGACGAATACGATAACCCGCTCAAAAACGACGATTTTGACTACGACGACTACACCAATGATGATGATGTATCCGAGCGCATGATATCCTCATCAAGTTCTTCCACTCGAACACGAGAAGAGATTCCATTCTCCATGGGAACGAGTTTTGCGGAATACCTCAAGTCGCAGATCTATCTCACTAAGATGGATAAACCTGACCGACATATTGCTAAGTTTGTAGTCGGCAACATTGACGAGAACGGTTACCTACAACGCAGCGCAGAAGAACTCGTTGATGACCTCAGTTTTCGCGAGGGGCTTGTTGTTTCGGATAGCAAGATGCAAGAGATTATCGATCAAATCAAGACCTTTGACCCTGCTGGCGTAGGCGCTAGTAACCTACAAGAATGCCTGCTTATTCAACTCCAACAGAAGGAATCTACTCCTGCTATCCAACTCGCATCCAAGATTTTGCGGGACTATTTTGATGCTTTCTCCAAACTGCATCATGACAAGATCAAACAGCGCCTCAACATCTCCGATGAGCAGTTCAATGCTGCCAAGACGGAGATCCAACGACTCAATCCCAAACCTGGTAGCGCTTGGAAAGGAACACTTCTCGAACAGAATCAGGAAATTGTCATACCCGATTTCATCGTAGAGAGACAAGACGACAAACTGGTTGTCGCTCTCAATAATAACGACATTCCGCCGCTGCATGTATCTACGGACTACACCTATATGCTTGAGGCTTATACCCATACCACCTCCAAAAAACAACAAGAGGATGGCAAGGAGATCAAAAAGTACGTGGATAATGCACGCACATTTATCGACGCTATTCGCCAACGTAATGAGACCATGCTACGCTCCATGCAAGCACTCGTCAAATTCCAACGCGATTTCTTCCTCCAGGGCGATAGTATGTACCTCAAGCCTATGGTACTCAAAGATATTGCAGATCCTACAGGCTACGACGTATCTACTATATCTCGTACATTCAACAACAAGTATGTAGAAACAGAATTTGGCATCTTCCCACTCAAATACTTCTTCTCTGAAGGTATGACCAATGAGGATGGCGAAACGGTTTCTACACGCGAAATCAAACAACGACTACAGGAGATTATCAAGCAAGAAGATAAAAATCATCCCCTCACGGATGACGAACTAGTCACCGCCATGCATCAGTCGGGTTATCCTATTGCTAGACGAACGGTAGCCAAATACCGTGACCAACTCAATATCCCTGTGGCACGACTACGCAAGAAATTTTAACCCATGCACCGCCTGCTCCACATACTCGCACAAACATGCAGCATATTGCTTCATCCATTGCTGATGCCTACGTATGGTATGGCACTCTATTTTGGAGCGGTCCAACGCCTTCGTCCAGAGTTCTCTGTACCTTATAGTATCGTTGGTGTGGTAGGAACTAGTATGTTTACCCTACTCATTCCTGCTGGGTGCATCATTTTTCTTTGGAAAACCAAACGCATTGATAGCCTCCACATCGACAATCCTAAACAACGAACATCTCCATACATATATACCATCATGGCATATGGTTTTTGGGCATATTTCGTTGATCAAGTACTCTATCTACCAACGCTTATTCTACTGATTGCCATAGGCGCTGTCCTCGCTTTGATAGCGGTAACCGTCATCAACCATTGGTGGAAAATCTCGGCTCACCTCACCGGTATAGGCGGATTATTGGGAGGTATTTGCAGTTTTGCGCTGCACTATGGCTATATGTCTATTACACTGATTATCATTACGTTGTTGGTAGCACTAATACTCATGTACGCACGCCTTTATATCCAAGCTCACACGGCTTTGCAAGTGGTCTGTGGATTGCTACTGGGCTTGTTGTGTACCTTTATCCCTAATCTTATTATCTGCTATGCGTAAATTATTATTCTTCATATTCTGCCTACTAGCCACTTGCACTTTTGCTGCTAAACCCCTCAGCGATAGTGCACAGATACACCTACTCACTTGCACCCAAGGCGAGCAAGTATGGTCCAAGTACGGTCACACCGCAATCCGTGTGATAGATCTGCCTAATCATCTCGATATAGTCTTCAACTATGGTGTGTTCAGCCTTATGGATGAGGATTTCTATATCAAGTTTGTTAAAGGAGAAACCTACTACCAACTCGGTATCGAACCCTATAACTATTTCATGGCGTTCTATAGTAGCATCGGTCGCAAGACATATTGGCAGGAACTCAATCTCACCTACCAACAGAAACAACGCATCTACGATGCGCTCATTACCAACTACCGTCCTGAGAACCGACACTACCTCTACAATTTCGTCTTTGACAACTGCGCCACACGCCCTTACTACCTCATCAAACAGGCGCTTCAGGACACCATCATTTCGGACTACCAAGGCTACGCCAACCACGATTTTCGATCCACTATTTCTCACTATACAGGCAAACACTCATGGGTGGACTTTGGCATCAACCTCGTCTTCGGAAGCGATGCCAACCGCCCTATGACCAACGAAGAACGACTCTTCCTGCCCGAAGAACTCATGCGTTACTTCGCTCAAGCCCATCTCTCAGATGGTACACCACTCGTGGTTCGCCAGCATATTGGTGCATTTGATACCATGCATACCCCATGGTATGCCACTTGCTGGTTTGGCATAGCGCTTTTTGCCGTTCTCATGCTTCTACTCACACTACATGACAGACGCCGTCAACGACTCACCATTGCGGTTGATATCATATTGATTGTCATATACTTATTACTCACCTCATTGGTGATATTCCTCACCTTCTTCTCTTGTCACCCACTTGTGGGCTTCAACTGGAGACTTATCCTTATCCCCCTTATTCATTTATGCGCACGACTCGTTTATTTACTACGCTAACGCTTACACTTGTAGCCCTTCTGACATATGCACAACCACGCCTCACTGTAGTCGTGGTCGTTGATGGTATGACCCAAGAGAATCTCGCCACCCTGCGTCCTTTCTGGCAAGCAGGAGGATTGCGCATCTTGAGCGAAGAGGCACACCAGACCGTTGCCACTTTCCCACACCAAGTCTATGGTGGACAAGAGACGATGGCTACCCTCATGACGGGTACCACGCCTAATCACCACAGCATCATGGCGGATACCTACTTCGAACGAGCGGATAGAAAACCCCAAGCTATCCTCCTCGATAACCAGGCTACAGGCATAGGTTATGATACCCCACTCTCACCACGCACACTTCTATCCACCACCATCACGGATGAGTGGCGCATGCGTCATGGTAACGAAGCGCAAATCTATGCGGTGGGACTCCAACCACAAGCCACCATCCTCATGGCTGGACATGCCGCCAACGCTTGCTGCTGGCTCAATGTAGACACCCGCAAATGGGCTACCACCTCCTTCTTCCCAGAGGGATTACCTGCCGCTGCTGACGAGATGAATGTCAATGGGCGCATCGAAACCCTTGCCGCTCGCGAATGGACACCCCGCATGGATATAGCCATGTACACCCATCCTACCGAGCAGGAACGCAAACGAGGATTCAGCTATAATAACTACGACGTCCTCTCCCAAGCGCCTGCTGCCAATACGCTCGTCATCGAACTCGCACTCGCACTCCAAGAGAAACAGAAACTCGGCACGGACATCGCTCCAGACCTACTCCTACTCCAACTCAATACCCTCTCGCCTAAAGCCACTTCAGACATGATCACTACGGCAGAACAGGAGGATATGTATATGGGTATCAACCAAGACTTGGGCTTCCTCATGGACCAACTCAACCGACGAATAGGCAAAACCCAATACCAGATTCTCGTTATTGGTCGTCCTGTCCGCGGACATTCCGCAGCGACCCTTGAGATGGCTAATCTCAAAATCAATCACTTCAATGTGGATCGTGCAGCAGCCCTCACGGGAACTTACCTCATGGCTATCTATGGACACGAACGCTGGGTGGATGGCGGATATGGACCATTCATTTACCTCAATCGCCTACTCATAGAGAAAAAACGCATGTCGCTGGAGACTATCCAACGACAAGTAGCCAATTTCCTTATGGATTTTGAGGGCGTACAAGAGGCATATCCTATCCACGAGGCAATCACGTCGGACGAGAAGACATCCATCTATCGCAAGCATGCGGGCGATGTGTATTTCCGTATGCAAGATAATTGGTTACTCCAGACCAACGACCAAACCACGTTTGATCATGTGGTACAATCCCACCCTACAGCACCGCTGCTCTATTGGTCGGGCACAATGACCACTTTCCCTGAAGGACCAATCGATGCCACTGACATCAAATCCCTGATTATCAATAACTATTAACATATTGAGGCGATAGGCGATAGGCATTGAAACAAGCGACTTTGTCGCGTGAAACTCTTAAAACTCTTAAAACTTTATAATACATATGATTTTCTACGAACTTAAAATCTCTTACACCCGCCAAACAGGCGAAGACAACCCTAAAGCAGTCAAAGAAACCTACCTCGTTGAGGGTCTTACCGCAGCCGATGTGGAAGAGCGCTTGCTCGGCGAGATTCAAAAATACATCTCTGGTGAATGGGAGACCAAGAGCTGCAAACAAGTGCAGTTCTACGATCTCATCCCTAATCCTGAGGGTGACCAATGGTACAAAGCTCGTGTGGAAATGATTACCATCGAGGATAACGGCAAAGAGAAACGCAAAGCTGTGACCATCTATGTACAAGCAGGTAATATCACTGAGGCAAATAAATCGCTCCACCAAGCAGTAAGCAATCTTGATTGCGAAGTGATTAGTATCACCCGCTCACCTATTCTCGAAGTCTTCCGTGGCGTCTGATGACGGATATTCAACAAAACATATCCTCTATTCGAACTCACATCCCCCAGGGTGTGACGCTGGTTTGCGTGAGTAAGTTCCATCCGATGGAAGCCATCATGGAGGCATACGAGTGTGGTGAACGCGATTTTGGCGAGAGTCGTGTGCAGGAGTTGTTGCCTAAATACGAGGCGCTGCCTAAGGATATCCGCTGGCATTTTATTGGACATTTGCAGACCAACAAGGTCAAGCAGATTGTGCCGTTTGTGCATATGATTCACTCGGTGGATAGTGTGCGATTGTTGGAGACGATCAACCGCGAGGCGGAGAAGATCCAGCGCCGCGTGAAGGTATTGTTGGAGGTGCATGTAGCCAAAGAAGAAACCAAATCTGGCTTCACACCTCAAGAGTTCCTGTCACTAAACACTAAACTCTCAACACTAAACTACATAGAGATCTGCGGTGTGATGGGCATGGCGACCAACACGGATGACGAAGCCGAATGGCGCCGCTGCTTCCGTGAGATAGCATCCCTCGCCTCTCACCTCTCACCTATCGCCTATAGCGAAGCGTCCTATAGCCTCAACGAGGCGTCCTATAGCTCGCCCAGCGAGCGTCCCCAGATCAGCATGGGCATGTCCGACGACTACCTCGTCGCCATTGAGGAAGGCAGCACAATGGTCCGCATCGGCTCCACCATCTTTGGTTCAAGAGGATACTAAAATTTTGAAAAAACAAAAATTATAAAAAATTACCCAAAAATTATCGAAAATTTTATCGAAAAAAAAAGATAAATATTCTCAAAAAAATAATTTTGCCTAATTTATTATAATATGCTATAATTTTTGGATAGAGAACATATGACAATAGTACTAGACATGGGCGGCGTGATCATGAATCACAACATGCCCGAATGTATCGCTCGTTTCACCGACATCCTCGGCGAAGAAAAGATGAAAACCATCCTTGGCCTTGCCTCCAACGGCGAGGGCACGGCTGACAGTCTGATGGAGCAATACGAACGTGGAGACATCTCCACCGATGCGTTTATCGACGGCATTATGCAAGATGCGCAACGTCCTACCACTCGCGAGGAGATTATCGCGGCATGGAACGCCATGCACGGCGGTATTCCTCAGGAGCGTTTGCAATTGATTCAAAGTTGGAAGGACGCAGGTCATCGTTTGTTCCTCTTGAGCAATAACAACGAACTGCATTGGGAGCATATCCTCTCGCAATACGATATGTCGATGTTTGAGTATTGTTTTGCTTCTCACCTTTTGCACATGAGCAAACCCGACCCACGTATTTACGAGGCGGTGGATGCTCAAATCAAACAAAAAGGCTGCGAAGAGCCCTATCATTTTGTGGACGATATCCTGATCAACCGCAGCACCGCCGAGCAGTTAGGTTGGCGAACCTTCGCCACCTTGGACGAGCTCAACGCCATTCTCTAGTTTCTAGATTAACTAGCCGTACTAGTTCTACTAGATCTACTAGCTCCACTAGCTCCACTAGCCTATATAAATAGGAGTCGCCCCTGCGACTCCTATTTATATATTACCTTTCGCCTTTAGCCTCTCGCCTACAGCGAAGCGTCCTTCAACGCGCTCAACGCCACGCCCAGATTCTCCACGGCTTTGGCGCATGCGCCGCTCTCGTCGTAGATCTTTGGTTCTAGTCGTTGTAGGCTCTTGTGTATCTTTTCGGCTTCCGCTAGGGCTGCCATGGATTCCTCAGATGTATCCTTTACTTT
>JBGVEC010000091.1:0-24751 GCA_045119815.1 Paludibacteraceae bacterium
AATCGAGTGCTTTTCTGTTAAGGAATAGTTAGTTCGATTGATTCTTTTGAGTTTTTTTTCTTGGTTACACATAATACTAAATCTTAATAATTGATACTTTTTTTATCTGTTTATGTGTAAACCTTTTTCAGGATGGGACAGATACCACTTAGAATGTTCACCGATCTTTTTCCGAAAATATAGCGTGGGTATTTGGGGTAAATAGGGTATTTAGGGGCATTTCTCATTTACCCTATATACCCTAAAAACCCTAAATACTGTCTTTGTTTTTTCTTCTCCATACAAAAAACGTATCCGCATAACCGATTCTTCCTCATTCGATTATGCGGATTCGCCTTATCACCTAATAACCTTATCACCTCCATCCTACGGACTTTCTGCGAACACATTCTCAGACCTCCTCAAAAGTCCGCAGAAATCCATTCCAACATCCTTTCTCCCTGAAAATCAAAGCTCCGGTCTTAATTACGCAGAGTGGCATTATTGACATTATTGGCACTTTCAATAATGTCAAAATGCCAAAAATGCCACATGTCATTTTATATTTTGCGTGCGGTTTCTGCGGTTTTCCGTTTTCAGTCGAATAGTACAATGCGAAGAAGAATTAGCGATTGCTAAAGAGGGTGTGTCAGTTTTGACGCACCCTCTTGTTCTTTGTTCTTAGTTCATTGGTGTTCCTAAGACATCGTATAACTTATTATCTCGCAGGATATATAGATGTCCGTCACGAATGATTTTTTGATACTTGCCTCCTGGTCTTTCTATATCCTTTATTGAAGTTGGCAGGTTATAGACACAACCATAAGAATCATAATCAGGATGATCGGTAGTGTAGAGGCAGTCGTCATCTCGCCAAGCGCAGAGCATGACGGAAGTTTGTGTTTCGCTGCTGCGGGCTTTGGTTGCTCTTGTGGCTGCATTGTGCACAATACCGTCGATAGAGCCGAGACCTGCTAACCACACTTTTTGGGTGTTTTCGGCTGTAGAGGTTTCCTCAGGGAAGACAACTTCCAACATCATGCGGCAAGCACCATTCTCGAGGGTGTCTTTACCTGTCACGACATGGGTGTAGGTGGTGTCTAGAGGGTAGTTGTTGATACCTGCAAAGATTTCGATGGTGTCGCCAGGCTCCGCTGTGAAGTCATAGAGGACATACTCTACTCCATCACGGAGGAAGTACACACGGTTGTCTTCATCTTCGCCGAAATGCAATGCACCCACAAAAGATTTGGTGATAGCCGTATCTTTGGTAGATTGGCGGGCAAGTTGGTAGAAGGTCTTCCCCTTTGTAACGATGGAGTCATTCTCTAAAGTATAGCTAAAGGTCTCTGCACGCAGGATAGTTGGGGTACCGTCCATCTCTTTGGTTTCTACTTCTAACATATTCCATTGAGTAGGCGTAGGTCTGCCACCAATCTTGCCGTTCTTGGCATTGTCTTTTTTAGGACCACTATTATAATCGCATAGGCACTCTGCACCCAAACGCTCCATTTCGGCATCGTCTATTTGGTAGAGTAATACACCATCGCGGCTCACACATACCAATCGTTCTCCATAATAGCAAGTAGGAACAGCAAAAGGATGTGCCAAGTCAACATAATCACCACCATATTTGCTGGCATTACCGATACCTTCTACATAATAATCTCCTCTCTCCCAATCATATCCAAATAACCACGCTTTGTATTCATTTCCATCTAATAATCTTATTGTAGAAATATCTTTCACTCGTTTATTTCCTAATGGCTCTTTCTTAATTATAAAATCCCCTATTTCTACATCATAATCTTCGTATACTATGTAATCCACTACCGCTGCGTATTCAAGTTCAGGGAAAGAATATGGGTCAATACCAAGATTTTGCAGCGTATCGCCTATTTCCAATGTCCAATCGTACAAAACAAAATCTTTCTCATAAGGAAAACTATATATTAGCACCTTAGAATCTTCTTCACGCAAAAATACACCGCCACATTTAAGGTATAGTTTCCCGTTTATTTCTTTAACCTCTTTTGGTGCAAATAAATAACTTTTGTTTTCTCCGCATCCTTCAAGCCACTCATCACAACTTGTTCGTTGCAAGCCCCAGAGCGTTGGGAAGAGGTCTTCAGGTTTTTGCTCTGCGTTATACTCGCACAAGCATTCTGTATTCAAACGCTCCATTTCTGTATCGTCCATTTGGTAGAGGAGTTGGTTGTTTTTACTTACGCAGACAAGGTGTTCACCTTGCAAGCTTGTAGGGACACCCCTATTGGCTATCAATTGGAAGAAATCGCCTGACCATTGTCTATTACCAAAACTACCTATTCCTTCTACATACTCCATACCATTGTTGAATGTCCATTTCTTGTATTCTTTGCCATCCAATAGGGTGATAGCGGAAACATCGGTAACAATCAGCGTATCTGCTGGGAGTATATTACCCTCTAAATCTTTGTGGTAATCTACTACACACCATATCTCCATATCACGATCTGCGATCCAATCATCTTTTGCAAAGAAGTCAATGTATAGCATCGGTAATGAATCTCCTACTTGCAAATTAAAGTCATATAATACAAGATCCTTGTTCAAAGTACGACTGTAAATCAATATCTTATTATCTTTCTCACGCAGCAAAAATGGCGAGTAATATAAATATGGTCCACCTGTTTCAGTTCTTGTTGTTAGGTTGGTGAATTGTTCAATTCGGGTTTTATTGTCGGCTTGTTCGCAATACTCACGGCAAATTGTTCGTTGCAATCCAGATAATGTAGGAAAAAGGTCGTCGCTGACTACACCTGCTTTATACTCACAACCAAAACGCTCATAAAATGAACCTGTATATTTCAATTCATCATCTTTGTATGCGCAGAGGAGCACATAGGTACCTCCGCCTGGCAGAGGAGTACTAATTAAAAATCCATTAGGTGAGCCAACGCCTTCTAGCCATGTTATTTCTTCATCAGATACTCCTATATGACCATCGCTATCTACCACACGTAGAGGATGTAACATTATGGTACGAAGATTGGTTTCTGGATCTGTTTGCACATCATATACAACACATTGCTCTGTAGTATAGGAATGGATTCCTGAGAATACTTCCAACGTATCGCCTACTTGCGCAGAAAAGTCGTATGCTAAATATTCGCCTGTAGGTAAATCTTCGCTGTATGGGTCATGGTCATCAAAATATTCATGGTACACATACACTTTCCTATCGTCGGTAAAGCGTACATAGGTTCCTGAGATAAATTTAGAATATGTATAATCACCAATGACGGTATCTTTACCTAGTCGATATTTAGAGGTGCGTGCTGTTTCATCAAAGCGCATACCATCAAACCACATGACATTCCATGTGTCGCACCATGTGCATTTCCATTTAGGACGATGCACAAATGTTCTACTCTTTATACATTCATTTAGATAGACATTTAATATGTAAGTCCCTCGTTCAAGAAACAAAAGATCAATGGTGTCCCCTGATTGTGCATAAAATTTTCGCAATGGTTCTTTATCTGTATTTAGAATCCAAACACTATCCACATATGGAATTTCTGATCCGTCATCAGTAGAAAGACGATATGTCAATTTGCCAGTAATAAGAGGTAAAGCTGTTAGATTAACATGCATATATTCATGACACTCTTCTGATCCATAATATATCCTGATTTGAAAGTCTTTCCATTGGTCGGCATTTCTATATAGTTCGATTGATTCCATAGGAACATACAATCGAACATTTGCGATATCTACACCTGCGAACATCAAATCAGAAGGAGAAGGATTAGCAGATACCCCTGCTATTGGAGGGGTTGGTGCTAGACAAATCACCTCCATTAAGCCTGTACATTCAGCAAAAGCACTACAACCGATGAATGTAACATTCTTGGGTATTAATATGCTACTAAGTTGCGTACACCCCTCAAATGCACCGTGTTCAATATCCGTCAGGGTTTGAGGTAATTCAATAGCAACAATATTCGATTGATTCCAAAATGTAAATCCAGCTATACGGGTAGTTCCATCTTTGACTACAATTTGTGTATTTTCGGGTGCAGTGCCTTTGTATCTGTAAAGAGTATTATTGATATATACTTCGCCATCGGGTAAGTTGTCATACCATTTTGTATAAGAGAATGCAGATCCTTCTACAGTGGTCACACTAGTTGGGATATCTACATTGACCAAGTTCTCGCAGTATTGAAAAGCACTCAATCCAATAAAAGTAACAGAAGAAGGAATAGTTACTGACTTGAGCATAGTACAAGCGTAAAACGCCCATTGGTCAATAGAGACAACCTTATATGCTTTTCCTTGCAAAGTTACTTCACTAGGGATAACTAAATTTTCTGGTAGGTACTCATAGCGAGGCATGGTCTTATATTCGCTTTGTCCTGTTACAGCAACAGTACTATCCGTAAGGACATTATAACATAATAAATCGCCATGATAATCATACGCAAAGGTTGACACACTTGCCACGAGGGCGAGGGTGAAAGCAAGGAGTTTGCTGCGGAAGGAGTTGATTGTTTTCATATCGCTATTATTTATAGGTTATACATTTAGTTTTCTTATGTTATTTCTATACTAATGTATCGTGTATCTAACGTATATCTATCGTATATGTACCGTATATCTACCGTAATTGACAGCGGAGAGATAGCGGATTTTGCTGCAAAGGTACTGCTTTTCCTAAAACGCTGCAATAGGTTTGGGTGTTTGTACTGTTGGCAAAAAAGTATTGTATTGATTATCTATTGTTTATATTAAAAATGTACAGTTTTTATTTTTCGCTTTGTAGCATCTCGTATAGGAAATGATACAGTTCTCGGGTGGGTATGCCTATCTTCTGTGCGATGCGGCGTTTGAAGGTGCTGACGCCTGTGGCGGAGTAGTGCATCCAATCAGCCAGATCCTCCAGCGAGGCGTTGGGATAAAGGAGTATATAGGTGCAGAAGACATTCTCGCGGTTGGAGAGTTGGTAAGTTTCCAACTGAGATAGCCAGTCGTGGAGTGTGGTTTCCAAGTCTTTTTTGAGTTCGTTGTAGTCGTTCCACTGTTTGTGAGGGCGTGGGTAGGTAGCACGGATATTGGAGAGTTGGGCGCTGATAGATAGGTCTTCTATCTGATGATGAGCTACTTGCAGGCGACGGGCTGCATATCGGCGGTGCAGCACGATAGCGATAACCAATAGCAGACAAGCTACGATAAGGCATAGGAGCGTGATCCATGCCCAGCGATAAGGATAAGGGTTGGCTAAATGCTCTTCTAATAGGGTTTGTGCGCCGTTGTAGTTGCCTACACTCTGCATCAAGAGTTCGTTGGCATCTTGTCGCGCGTGCGCATACGCGCTCAGTTTATTTATATCTCCACGTGCCTTAGCATCTTGCATGAGGCAGTAATAGGCATTGACTAGATCGTTGGGGTCAGCAGATTGCTCAACAATGATTTGTGCATAAGGCAATGCCGATGCTTGGTCATCCATGTCGAGATAGACTTGCATGAGTTTCTTGTAGGTATAGAATTTGTCTTCCTCGTACTCCCAGAGGTGTAAGGCTTGGTGGAAATAGTAGAGGGCAGAATCGTATTGGAGTTGCTCGTAGAAATAGAGGCCTTTGGTCTCGTTGTAGCGTGCCTGGTAGTAGTTGTCTAATTGGTAAGACTGCGCAATATGCAGTATGCTGTCTGCTTGAGCATAGTGGTGGAGGTAGGTATGGAACTCGCTGACATCCAATAGGGTGTGTGCGTAGTACCAGTCTTTGCCACTGGCTTTGAACGCCTCGTTGGCACGAATAAAGAAGATGAGGGCGAGGCTGTCGCTCTCGTTTTGTTTGCTGATATGACCTAAGCAGGAATTGATACGCCCGCGATAGATAGGATCGTCTATCTGCGTGCGGTCGGCAGCGATATAATGCTCTGCAGCTTGGGTGATCTGGTCATCAAGACTGAGATGACGCCCCATGTAGTAGTGGGCTTTGCCGAGTTGGTTATGTGCGAAGAGACGGCCGAAAGGGTTGTTGAGTGTGCGGATGGCTTGCTGAAGTGCTGCGGTGTCGTCAAAGAGGGTGTGTTCGTTTTGGTCTAGACTATCTGCAATGGCGATAGTGGCGTGGGCTTCTTGGTAGCGAGTGCAGTAATCGCAGGAAACCAAGAGTAGGCAGAGGAGCAGGTATGTAACGAGACGAACAGATTGCATAATAAGCGGTATTGATTTGGATTTCGTTTGCAAAGGTAGTGAAAATATTGGACGTAGGCAAGTGAATAGGGGAAATGTACATGTTTTTGTGTAAACAAGTACTGATAATGTGGCAGTTGTGAGGATTTTGTACAGACAAAAATAAGTGATAAAGATAGAAACTCCTATGCGCAGAGCGCGAGAAATCTAAATAAATACATGGTTTTCAACTGACTTGACGCAGATTCCTATTACAAAGCGGAATCGAGAATCATCATCAGTACAAAACCTGCAGTGAAACCAAGTGTAGGGATATTGCTATGAGGTTCAGTTTGGGCTTCTGGGATCAATTCCTCCACCACTACATACATCATTGCACCCGCAGCGAAAGCCAAGAGATAGGGCAATGTAGGTGCGATGAAACCGATAAGAAGTATCGTTAAAACCGCAGCAATCGGTTCTACTATACCAGATAAAGCTCCTATCAAAAAGGCTTTGCCTTTACCCATTCCTTCTGAGTGAAGCGGCATAGATAAGATTGCCCCTTCAGGGAAATTCTGTATCGCCAAACCTATCGCCAGTGCCCATGCAGCTGACATAGGTATCATACTACCTTCAGCCATTGCACTAGCAAGGATCACACCGACCGCCATACCTTCAGGGATATTGTGCAATGTAACAGCCACAGCCAGCATTGTTGAGCGATTCCATCGGCAGTTTTGGGTTAAACCTTCGGGATGGTCCGAGCCAATATGCAAGTGAGGGATAAAAGTGTCTAGCAACAACAAGAATAAGATACCTAACACAAAACCTACCGCAGCAGGCAACCAACTCACACCTCCTGCTTCCGCTCCCATCTCTAGGCTAGGCAAGAGCAACGACCATACACTAGCCGCCACCATCACTCCCGAGGCAAAGCCCAAAAGGAGTTTGTGCAAGGAACGAGCCATGGATCCTCGCACAAGAAAAACCATCGCCGCACCCAGAACGGTACCTAAGAAAGGAAGGAGAAGGATTGGGGGCATATTTGTTTAGTGTTTAGTGTTTAGAGGGTTATGATTCGGTAAGCAAGATAAGCCGCATATGTCAGCAGCAGAATGGCTCCGTGCCAACGCTTGATCTCGTGCTTCTTGGTGAGATACACAAAGAGCATCACAAGGACACTACCCAAAGCTGCCATCAGGGCATCTATCTCCAGTCCGTGGTAGCCAGGCAATGGCATAACGCATGCGCTCGTACCGAGGATAAAGAAGATATTGAAGATATTGCTACCTATCACATTACCTAACGCAATATCGCAGTTCTTCTTAAATGCCGCCATGCAAGAGGTTGCCAATTCTGGGAGCGATGTACCCAAAGCCACAACAGTCAAACCGATAATTGCATCGCTTACGCCAAGCGATTGGGCGATAGAGGTGGCACTCTTGACTATTACTTCGCCACCCACGACCAAGCCCACGAGACCGCCGATAATGAGTGCAAGCGCACGACGAGCAGACATAGGCTTGTAGTCCTCATTGCTCTCCGTTTGTGGGGCACTACCAATACCCTTGAAGTTATGCCAAAGGAAAATCAAGAAGAAGATAAGCAGAATACTACCACCTACACCTGAAATAAATCCACCATTGCCTTGTCCCATTTGGATAGAGCCTAAGTCGCTAAGGGTTGGGTCGGCAATATTCATATTGAATATATGCTCTACTTGCAACCACGATGGGCTGTTATATACTGCAAAAATCAATACGAGCAGAGCGGCTATTAGACTGAATGGAATGTCAAAACGGCGAGTGGATTTTTGCGATGAAATCGGGAAAATGAGTGCAGTGAAGCCCAAAATCACGAAGATATTGATGATATTGCTGCCAAGAACATTGGTGATAGCAATCTCCGTACTTCCTTGGCCTACTGCCACCATATTCACCACAAACTCGGGCATACTGGTGCCGAACGCCACAACGGTAAGACCAATCACGATGTCGCTCACGCCGTATTTCTTTGCCAAAGCAGAAGCACCCTCCACGAGCCAGTCGGCACCCTTGATGAGTGCTGCACAACCCGCGATAATCAGCGGAATAGCGACCCAAAAGCCGCCGTTGGCAAGCCAGTTATTTAAGAATTCAAACATTTTTTGTTCGCTTTGCTCACGTTATCTGCTTCGCGTTACATGCGGTTAATCCGCGTTGTTTTTGTTGTGTGCTTCGCGTTATTTGTGTTACTAACGCCCGAAGGGCATATAACCTAACAACGTCGAAGACATGTAACGTCCGAAGGACATTTAACGTTAATTTCAATTACACATTAAACAAGAAGTGCATGATGTCGCCGTCTTGTACGACATACTCTTTGCCTTCGATGCCGAGTTTACCTGCTTGACGGCAAGCGGACTCGCCACCGAGTGCGATATAATCTTCGTATTTGATCACCTCTGCACGGATGAAACCACGCTCGAAGTCAGAGTGAATCACGCCTGCACATTGAGGCGCCTTGCTACCTGCCTTGAAGGTCCAAGCACGTACCTCGTCGCTACCTGCAGTGAGGAAGGTGCGGAGCTCGAGTAAAGCATATGCTGACTTAATCAAACGACTAACTCCTGACTCAGAAAGTCCGATTTCAGCGAGGAACATCTCACGCTCTTCGTAGGTTTCTAGTTCAGCAATCTCGCTTTCAATCTTGGCTGCTACGATAAGCACTTGTGCGTTCTCGTCCTTGACTGCCTCGCGTACTTGCTCTACATATTTATTGCCGTTGACAGCAGAGTTCTCGTCCACGTTGCAGACATAGAGCACAGGTTTGCTGGTGAGGAGCATCGTCTCCTTAGCCACTTGCTCTTCGTCCTTATTGATGAACTCCACGGTACGAGCTGACTTACCTTGAGAAAGTGCCTCGCGGTATTTGAGGAGTACATCGAGGGCCACTTTCGCTTGTTTGTCGCCACCTACGCGCACTTGTTTCTCTATCTTTTGGATGCGTGACTCCACGGTCTCAAGGTCTTTGAGTTGGAGCTCTGCATCAATAATATCTTTGTCGCGGATAGGATCCACAGAGCCATCAACGTGTACCACGTTATCGTCGTCGAAGCAACGGAGTACGTGGATGATGGCGTCTGTCTCGCGGATATTCGCGAGGAACTTATTTCCAAGTCCTTCGCCTTTGCTTGCGCCCTTGACCAATCCTGCAATATCTACAATTTCAACGGTGGTTGGGATGACACCGCGCTCTGGTTTGCAGAGCTCGCCAAGTTTGATAAGACGCTCGTCTGGTACGGTGATCACACCCACGTTAGGTTCAATCGTACAGAAAGGGAAGTTCGCCGATTGTGCCTTGGCATTGCTAAGGCAGTTGAAGAGGGTCGATTTGCCTACATTAGGCAGACCCACTATTCCACATTGTAAAGCCATATATTTTAGGTTAGAGGTTAGAGGTTAGAGGTTAAAGGTTAAAGGCTAGTAATATGCGGCTATGCCGCTATCCCTTGCCTCTCGCCTTATAGCCTTTCGCCTCTCGCCTAATTCTCAATTCTTAATAAGATTATGTCCTGTCATTTCTGCTGGTTGCTCTACGCCGAGGATGTGGCAGAGCGATGGTGCTACGTCAGCAAGGATACCATCTTCCAATTGCGCATCGGTGTGCTCTTTGCTTACATACACGAATGGCACAGGGTTCAACGAGTGCGCGGTGTTTGGTGAACCGTCGGCATTGATAGCATTGTCGCAGTTACCGTGGTCCGCGATGATGATGATCTCGTAGTCATTCTTGAGAGCAGTAGTCACCACTTTATCCACGCATTCATCGATCGTTTTAACCGCTTTCTCAATAGCAGCATATACGCCTGTGTGACCCACCATGTCGCCGTTGGCGAAGTTGAGGGTGATATAGTCGTACTTTTGTGTATCGAGTGCCTCGCAGAGTGCCTCAGTCACCTCTGGAGCAGACATCTCAGGTTGGAGGTCGTAGGTAGCCACCTTGGGTGAAGGGATGAGGATACGCTCCTCGCCTGCGTACTCAGCCTCGCGGCCGCCATTGAAGAAGAAGGTCACGTGTGCGAACTTCTCGGTCTCAGCGATACGGAGTTGCTTCAATCCTGCGTTGCTTACGATCTCACCCATGGTGTTTTGTACGTTCTCTTTTGGGAAGAGGATGTGCAAGCCTTGGAAAGAAGAATCGTATGGGGTCATACAATAGTATTGCAAGTTAGGGATGGTGGTCATACCATTCTCAGGCATGTCTTGTTGGGTGAGCACGATGGTGAGCTCTTTCGCGCGGTCGTTGCGGTAGTTGAAGAAGATCACTACGTCGCCCTCCTCGATGGTAGCCACTGGCTTACCGTCACGAACGTGTACGATTGGCTTGATGAACTCGTCAGTTACGCCTTCTGCATAGCTCTCTTCTACGGCCTTGAGCATATCTTCAGATGCTTTGCCTTCGCCCTTAACGATACAGTCGTAAGCCACTTTCACGCGCTCCCAACGTTTGTCGCGATCCATAGCGTAGAAGCGACCTTGGATAGAAGCGATCTCGCCGCAGCTAGTAGCCAAGTGTTGTTGGAGTTGGTCAATGAAACCGAGACCAGACTTAGGGTCGGTATCACGACCATCCATGAAACAGTGGATAAAGGTTTTGCCGTCTAATCCGTAAGTTTTGGCAATATCGCAGAGGTAGAACAAGTGGTCGAAAGAAGAGTGTACACCACCGTTAGAGGTCAATCCCATGAGGTGGAGCTTCTTGCCTGTCTCTTTGGCATAACCGAAAGCAGATTTGATTTCTGGGTTTTCGAGAATGCTACCGTCTTTGCAAGCGCGGTTGATCTTTACGAGGTCTTGGTACACCACGCGACCTGCGCCGATGTTCAAGTGACCTACTTCGGAGTTACCCATTTGTCCATCAGGCAAACCCACGTTTTCGCCACTGGCTTGGAGTTGGCTGTGTGGGTACTTCTCCAACAATGCGTCCCAGTGTGGGGTTGGAGTGCAAGAGATAGCGTCGGCTTGTGATTTGTTTCCGATTCCCCAGCCGTCGAGAATCATAAGTAATGCTTTTGACATAGTTGTATGTTATTTTAGTTATTTTCCGTAGTTTTCATAGCCGCCTTGTCGGCACTATAACAAAAATCATGCAAAGGTACAACAAAAATTGCATATATGCAAATTTTCAGGCAAAAGTGTACAAAAAATGGAGCACTTCACATGAAATGCTCCATATATCCAGTTTAGGAAGTAGTGTTTAGCGAACGTATTTTTTGAGAATTGGTAGGATCACACCTTCCATCACGGTATAACCATCGGGATTAGGGTGAACGCCATCCTTTGAATATTTAACTGGCAAGCCACCTTGATCATCCACGAGTGCAGAATAGTAATCCACGTAAGGGATTTTATTCTCTTTGGCATACGCCTTGATCATCTCGTTGAGTTTAACAATATCCTGTGCAGGTTGGAGATCTGGACGCCACTTAAAACGATTAGCAGGAAGAGTCGAACATACGATAGGTTTGATACGATGGAATCGGGCCAAATCGCACATTGACTTGATGTTTTGCAAGATATGTTCGTGGGTAATAGGACCATTGTTTTCAGCAATATCATTGGTACCACAAAGGATAACAACTACCTGAGGTTTGAGGTTGATTACATCTTCTTGAAAACGAACGAGCATCTGCGAAGACACTTGACCACTAATACCACGACCCAAGAAATGATTAGCAGTAAAAAACTCTGGGTGAGCATCTGGCCAACAATCGGTAATCGAGTTACCCATAAACACTACTTTAGGTTGATAGGCGAGAGAATCGTTTTTACCCTCATAACGATAGAACTGTGCCCAATCTTTGTTGGTAGCATAAAGTGTGGTTGTTACCAAAAGGAACGAAAGAAATAACAAGCGTTTCATTATCAGTATTTTTAAGATTTTTATACTATTTGTTTGCAAAACGGCGCAAAATTACTATTTTTTTTTGACATATACAAGAAAACGCTTGTGTATTACGAAAAAAAGTAGTAACTTTGTCGCGTAATTTGAAATAATTAATAATATCCAAATACATGAAAAAGACATTTCTACTACTGAGCCTGCTTTTGAGCATGGCTATTTCAAGTCTCTATGCAGCAAGTCCAAAAGAAGAGTTTCGTGCCACATGGTTAGCCACCGTGTGGAGCATCGACTGGCCTAAGACCTCTGCTACCACCGCAGCTAATCGTACTGCACAGCAAAAAGAATTGACCGACATCTTTGATAAGATGAAGGCTGGTAACATGAACGCAGTATGCTTTCAAGTGCGTGGTCGTTCCGATGCATTCTACAAGTCTAGCTACGAACCTTGGGCAGCCGAACTAGCCGGTAGTCGTGGCAAAGATCCAGGCTACGATCCATTGGCTTTTGCTATCGAAGAAGCCCATAAACGCGGCATGGAGCTACACGTATGGGTGAACCCATTTCGTGTGACGAGTTCGGGTACCATCTCCACGAGTGATAAAGTTTGGCAAAATGCAGGTCAATGGATTATCAAATATGATAATGGTTCATTCTCTGGTCAAATCATCGACCCTGGTTATCCTGAGGCACGTGAGTATGTGTTAGATGTGTTGATGGAGATCGTAGAGAACTACGATGTGGATGGTATCTTGATGGATGACTATTTCTATCCTTATGGCGGTACAACCACAGAGGATGCTAAATCTAAATCATTGCACAAACCATCTTCTGGTATTGTGGATCAAGACAAAGATGGTTCTACGGATGATGATTGGCGCCGCAGCAACGTAGATGATATGATGAAGAAACTCTACGATCGCATACAGGCCACCAAGCCTTGGGTTCGTTTTGGTATGGGTACCTTTGGTATTTGGACATTAAAATCTACCGTAGCGAGCGCATATGGTATCTCTCTGCCAAGTGGTATCACAGGTTTGGATGACTACGAGGAGCAAGCTTGTAACCCAGTGGAATGGGTAAAAGGTGGATATGTGGACTACATCAACCCACAGTTGTATTGGCCTACCACATCAACAGGTCAAAGTTATGAGAAACTAGTGAAATGGTGGGGACAAGATGTATGTCAACATTTCTCTGATTTACTTCCTGGAAATCAAAAAGTGCATTTCTTCTCTAGTCAATCATGTAGCAGCAATACCGCTTCTTCTGAGATTATCAAACAGATTGATCTAAACAGAAAGTACCTTTCTTCTGGCTATACAGGTTCAGTGTTCTATAACACTACTGCGTATTTAAAGATGTATAGTGCGTTGACTTCACGCTTTGATTACAAGGCACTTCCACCAGCTATGGATTGGAAGTCCACCGTTGCTTTAGGTGCTCCTGAGAACTTGACTTTGTCAGGTACCACCTTGATGTGGTCACACCCTAGTGCAACCCGTTTCACGGTGTATGTTTATCCTAAGACTACATCTCTAGAAACTGCTAAGACTAATCCTGCGTATTTGAAAGGCATCGTGTATGGCAATAGTTATAGTGTGAGTGGAATTGACTTGAACAGTTACAGTGTAGCGGTATATAGTTATGACCGTTTTGGTGTAGAGCATGCTGCTGCGGTATATGGCGAGGGTTCGACCGATCCAGGCACTAATCCTAATCCAGATACAGGCAAAATCACATGGGAGTTGAATGGTGGTGAGGTAAAGACTGTGACAGTGCCAGGACAAGAAGACTTGTGGTACTCATTTAAGTCTGCTGCAGGATTAACTAGTACTTTAGGATTTTTGAGTGATATCTCCGCAACCTCTAATCCATGTAAAGAAATTTGCCTCTATTTGACAGCAACTGAGGTTCAAAAAGTATTTGCTAATTCCGAGTGGACATGGTTGAAAGATTATATCATGAGCACTCAAAATGCACAAGCGGGTCAAACAGTAGCTACTAGCACGGTTCCAGAGTTGACAACAGACTTGACAAATGCGACATGGCGTTATGCGATAGCTGCTTTCTTCTTGCAAACGCAATATACCGCATGGCCATATTCAGCATCATTTGTTAGTGCAGGTCAGCCTTCAGCATGGGGCGCAGCATACCAAGCCGCTCATGGAGGTGCATCGTTGCCAAGTTACGTAACAAGCACGTTTACTTTGCCTACCCCAACTCACCCTCAAGGGTATACATTCTTGGGTTGGTATGATAATCCTGAGTTCACTGGTAGTCCTTTGACCACTATTCCTGCGGGGTGGACAGGTACGCTATATGCAAAATGGGATACAGGTTCTACCGAACCAGTAGATCCTACCAAAGAGGTTATTTTCTGGGAACTTAATGGTGGACATGTACCAGCCGATGTGCCTACCAATTCGGAATTATGGGAAGCATTTAAGCCATATTACAAGACCTATTATAATATTGAGCGTTCAGATATGCCAATTGAGAAGGTGGCAACATTTGCTGCAAGTTATATGAAGGATATTATGACCAATAGTGCATCCGAGTATAAGTGGTTGGGTGATTATATCCAATCTATAGCAGGTACGCTATCGGATGAGAGTGCTTGGCGCTGGCATGTGCATGCGTTCTTCAACTGCAACGATGGTACCGTACAGGGTAACCAACTCGTAGCTACAGCTAATTTCTCAGTGGCGGGTCAACCAAGCGAATGGGGAAGCGCTTATCAAGCTACTCACACAGCTGTACTACCTAAGTATGTGACAATAACTTATATCCTCCCAAACGCCTTGAAAGAGGGTTTTACCTTTGAGGGATGGTATGATAACGCAGAGTTTAAAGGCTCAGCACTCGCATCTATCCCTGCAGGCTGGCAAGGCACTTTATATGCTAAATGGGCGGTGGCTAGTACGGAGCATCCACAGGTGATTTTTTGGTATTTGAATGGAGGAACGGTCAATGTGGAATTACCTAAGTATGTGACAGAAGATTATACCTTACCTATACCTACGCGCGCGGGATACGTGTTTGATGGCTGGTACAGTAATTCTAATTTTACCAGTGCTGAGATAACCTTGATTACTGCGGGTTGGGAAGGTTCATTGTATGCCAAATGGACAGAAGAAACACCAGAAGAGGTTATCTACTGGGTACTAAATGGTGGTACCGTAAGTGGTACATTGCCATCATTCGTCACCAGTACTTACACCCTCCCCACCCCTACGCGCGAAGGATATATATTCGCAGGATGGTATAATAATCCTGAGTTTACAGGAACAGCGCTCACTTCTATTCCTGCGGGATGGGAAGGTACTTTGTATGCTAAATGGACAGTTGAAGAGAACACTGACGATATCAAGTGGGAACTAAATGGCGGTAGTTACAAAAATGGTACGTTGCCAACATCCGTTTCTAGACGTTATACATTGCCTAGATCATGGGAATTGAATCCTCCATATAATGGTTGTTCGTTTGAAGGTTGGTATGACAATGCCAGTTTCACTGGAAGCAGTTTAACTCGTATTAATGCAGGTTGGAAAGGTACCTTGTATGCTAAATGGGACTGCTCCAGCAGTACAGCAGAGGTAATCTTCTGGTATTTGAATGGTGGAAAAGTAGAAGCGGGCTCTGCTACTGTACCAGAGCAGGAGACATTATGGGAGAATTTTAAAGCAGATTATAACGAGTATTTCGGAACATCCTTAGATGCTGACCTAGCAGGCGCAAGCAACTTCCTATATTCAGGTAGTTACTATTGGAAAAAGGAAGTTGGAACACTGATGACCGATGCGGATGCAGGTTGGAAATGGTTGGGTGACTATATTATCTCTCTGGCAGGTTCACCTGCTAACAATGACCTTTGGTGGCGCACCCAACTACATGCGTTCTTCAATGCCTTATCTACTTATACATTAGGTGGTTATACTGCAGCAAATTATTCTACCGCTGGCAAACCATCAGCATGGGGTCCTGCTTACCAAGCAGCACAACCAGTGGAATTGCCTAAATATGTCGTAGAGACCTATATATTACCTACGCCTGTGCGCGAGGGATACACTTTCCGCGGATGGTTTGACAATGCCAACTTCGAGGGTTATGTTTTGACTTCTATCCCTGCAGGTTGGGAAGGATCGTTATATGCTAAATGGACTCAAAACGCACCTGAGACAGTCATCTTCTGGGTACTTAATGGAGGTTATACTAGAACCACCTTACCTACCTATGTAACAGAGACCTACGTCTTGCCACCGCTTGTTAGAGATGGCTACATCTTTGCAGGATGGTATGACAACCCTGAATTTACTGGCAACCCTCTCACTGAGATTCCAGCTGGATGGCAAGGTACCCTATACGCTAAGTGGGAAGCAGGCTCTGACGAACCAGAGACCACAGCCATCAAGTGGGAACTCAACGGCGGACAAGAAAATCCATACAACTGGTCTAACAAACAAGATATGTGGCTCAGTTTCCAAGATGACTATCGAGAGTTCTATGGTGTAGAAATCCGCAATTACGCAATAGATAGTTGCGCTAAATGGACATACGATGCATCGGGGGATGGTAAAGCGATCACTGAGATGCTCACTTATGAGGAGAAATGGATCTGGCTACGCGAGTATATGGAGAAGGTGGCATATAATGCTAACTTCAACAATGGTCAGTTGGGTACAGCGGTATTATTGCGCTTTAGCTTGCATGCGTTCTTGAACAACTCGCCAGCTAATGATAATACCTATAACGGTAACCCAGACTACACCTTGAATGGACAACTTAGTTATTGGTATCTAGATTGGGGCTATACATGGAAAGGTCATTTGCCAACGACATTGACCTCTACATATGTCTTACCTAAACCATACAAAGAGGGACGCACATTCTTAGGTTGGTCAACCGATCCAGAAGGCGTAGGTTATATTTACGAATTGCCTGCGGGCTTTATCGGTACGATATATGCTATTTGGGATGTAATGGACGATGTGACCACTTCTGTGGATGGAGTAAATGCTGTACAACAAGGTCAGATGTATGACCTTTTGGGTCGTCCTATAGATGAAGATTACAAGGGTGTAGTGGTTATTAAAGGCCAAAAATACATGCTAAAATAAGAAAAATCAATAAAAATTTGGTCAATCCAAAAAAAAGCAGTAACTTTGCACGCTTTTTCGGCGCTTTGGTTATAGCCTATTGCCAATAGCCTATCGCCAAAAAGAGAAATTAACTATTAATTATTAACTATTAACTGATTAAAACATTATGTTAAATCATTACGAAGCCGCTTTCGTGTTGACTCCCGTTTTGTCTGAACCACAGATGAAGGAAGCGGTAGAAAAATTCGAGAAACTTCTCGTGGAGAATGGCGGTACCATTCTTAACCGTGAGGAGTGGGGTTTGAAGAAATTGGCTTACCCTATCCAAGGCAAAACTACGGGATTCTACGCCTTGTTGCAATTTGATGTAGAACCTGAGGTTATTGCAAAGCTCGAGACAGCTTTTCGTCGTGATGAGCGCGTATTGCGTTTCCTCACTACCCGTCTTGACAAGTACGCATTTGAGTATGCTCAAAAGCGTCGTAACGCAAATGTTAAACCAGTAGAACAAGAGGAGGCTTAATCATGGCACAAAATGACGAAATCCGCTATTTGACCCCAAAAACAAACGAGGCAAAGAAGAAAAAGTACTGCCGTTTCAAAAAGTCTGGCATCAAGTACATCGACTACAAAGATCCTGAGTTCTTGAAAAAGTTCTTGAATGAGCAAGGTAAGATCCTTCCACGTCGTATCACTGGTACAAGCTTGAAGTATCAACGCAAGGTGGCTCAAGCTGTTAAGAAAGCACGCCACTTGGCTCTTCTTCCATACGTAACCGATATGATGAAATAATTTGAGTCATTAACTATTTAATCAGAAAGGAAACATCATGGAAGTAATTTTGATTCAAGACGTAGCTAACTTGGGCTACAAGAACGATATCGTTAAGGTTAAAGACGGTTATGGCCGCAACTACTTGATCCCAAGTCGTTTGGCTGTTATCGCTAACGAGAGCAACCGTAAGCAATTGGCTGAGAACCTCAAGCAACAAGCTCACAAGATGGCTAAATTGTTGGCTGACGCTCAAGCATTGGCTGAGAAATTGGCTAACACTGTAGTTACAGTATCTGCTAAGGCTAACGAGGATGGCAAAATCTTCGGTACTATCACTACTGCTCAAGTATCTGAGGCACTTGCTGCTCTTGGTATTGAGGTTGATAAGAAGATTATCACTATTGACGAGGCTGTGAAGACTCTTGGCGAGGCTACTGCTACTGCTAAACTTCACCGCGAGGTTAAAGCTGAAATTAAGTTGAACGTTGTTGCTGAATAAGCGCTAAAGAAAGGAAACAATCGTATGAAAAAAGGAATTCATCCAGAGAGCTACCGCGTTGTAGTTTTCAAAGATATGTCTGATGGTACTCAATTCTTCAGTCGCTCTACAGCTAACACGAAGGACACCATCGAGATCGACGGCACAACCTATCCACTCATCAAGTTGGAGATTTCTAACACCAGTCACCCATTCTATACTGGTAAATCTAAACTTGTGGATACCGCAGGTCGTGTTGATAAGTTTATGTCTCGCTACGGCAACCGCCGCAAGTAATCATACAACAGCGAAAGGCGAGCTTCGGCTCGCCTTTTTTATCTCCTACGCTTTACACCATACACTCTACACCTTACACTAAACACATGAAAAAGACCCTTTGGCAAGAGTTTGCCCGCAACACATTGATTTCCCTTGGCATCTACGCTGCCTTATTCCTTATATTATATATACTAGAGTGGTTTGTGCCTTCGCTCCGTGGCACCTTGTTGCAATGGCATGATTTGGCATTCATTGTGGGTATTCCTGCCAGTGTAGCGGGTACAGCATATGTGCTAACCATTCAAAATCCCAAAAACTATACTGGTTTCGTAGGCGCGATCACAATGGCTGCGCTCTTGGCATGGCAGTTTGCGTTGTGGGCAAATTGGGATTTGGTGGTATTGCATTTTGCTTTGTTTATACCTTTTCAAACAACCTCGCTGCTCCGTTGGAGAAAACAAGCTTTGGAGAGCAAAGAGCAAGGAACTAGGAACCAAGATATATTGCCCTCGTGGCTCAATGCCAAGGGCGTGGTTTTCAATATTGTATTTACCATTGTCATCGTATTGCTAGATGTGATCTTCGTGAGTTGGATGGCGGGCAATGACTTCGCAGATAATCTACTCAGCAAAATCATGGGTGGCTTGATGATTGCTGCATCTATTCTGGCAAATTTCTGGATGATTCACAAGAAGATAGATACATGGATTTGGTGGATAGTCTATACCTTGGCTGGAATGGTGATTTATGTCTTAACTAGCAATATCTTCACGTTTGTATTGTTCCTTATTACCTTGGTACTCAATATAAAAGCCGCAATTGAGTGGATTAAAGTTGTGCAAGCCAATAAAGGTGCTGTTTGTTAATATTCTTTCTCCGTGTACCTTGTATATATACTCCGTGTTAAAGACCAAGGAGAAACCAAAGAAGAACCAAGGAACGACCAAAGAACGCCAAATTACAGAATGTGTGGGGATATGCACAACTACTATCCCGAAATCAAGGGCTTTTCTGTGCGTAACTGCCAATGTATGATTCAGTTCTATGAAGAATACAACCAAGAACTGACCCTACCCAAATCGGGTACTCTAATTGCGCAACTGCCAGTTGCGCAATTAGGCAAAGCAAAAACGCAACCAGCGGTTGCGCAATTGCCAGAGTACAATTTCACGCTTGTAGCAAAGATAAGATCAAAGCCGAATACGCATTACGTGATATCAACAAACCAATAGGTGTTTCTGATTACGAACTCGGCAATGCTTTACCAAAAGACATACGGTCTTCGCTACCCTCTATTGAGGATATAGAACGAGATTTGAATGAATAATAACCCCCTAAATTACATATCACTCATTACTTATAGTTTATAGTTAATCCGCAACGATACCGTTGCCCGACATATTTAATACAGCGTTATAAGCCTAAAAACATATTACCATTTATGCAAATATATATATATTTGCATAAATGGCATTTTTATTTCTTATCTCGCCTTACGGCTTGAACGATTATTTTTACAATCAGTGGTAAAAATCTTGCTCAATCCAAAATAATTCTGTACCTTCAAGGACACTTCAAATCCCAAAAGAACAACTAATAAAAATGATAGATTCCTATATCTCAAACCACATACGAAAATTACTTTTGAGGTCTTGGTGGTTTGCCATGTAATTTGTACAATAACCAATCGCTAGGAGTACATTGTATACATCTACTATTAACATAGAATCCAAAACATAAGGTTAATTTAACTCCTATTGAGAAGTTGCTATATCCAGAAATTTTAGCATTAGAGTAAAGTATGTTATTCATTTTAAAAGTAGAAACATCCCATTTTGTTTCTGCGGGGATTTCCACTAAATAATTTGGTAAATCTTGAATATCTACTTTTGATGATCCTTTTACGAAATGTAAGCAATTAACATCACAAAATACCGCTAATCTAAGTCTCCATTCTGGTGCATTGTCTTTGTTGCTAATAGGTTTATATTTAGTAGTTCCTGGAGTACGTATTCCACTTGCGTATTCCCAGCCTAACTCAATAGATGCTAGTAGATCAACAACGGTCCAAGGTTCAATAGTATTTGTATTTTCAAATGGAACATCTTTTCGTAATCCGTGGTTATCCATTTCTTCAAATACACCTAAAAATTGATCATAAGTAGCTGTCGTAGTACATTGGGCTTTTGAAAAGGTTTGTGTGTAGGTGTTTAAGTGAATTTTTCCGCCCCCTAGTGCATAAAACTGTCTAATGCCTGATCCTACTAGTATTGGTATTTGTAAACTATGTTGTACTCCCTGATCTATCCTATCATGAAAATCATATTTAAGATGATAAGGATATCCCCATGAGTCTGTCACATTATCGTCTTTCCGTATAAAATCTTGGACATAAGCAGATAAATTTTGTAATCTATAACCCACACCTAATTGAGCACGAAAATAGTAACGCTGAAAATCAAAACAAATACCACCTCCATAACTACTTCCTAAAGAAGGAGTTAAAATATTATCAGATATAGAGAATGGTTGGGCATATGCACCTTCCATCCAGATGCCAAACAAAAAATGAGTCGCTGAGTATGTACCTACACGCAATCCATTACGATTATTATCTGGTTTTCGCTTTGCATAATTGGTTATACCCACTTCGTGCATATATTCTTGTCTAACAAGTCTTTTTTGTCTTTTATTATTATTTTGATACCCATTTGAGGCTATAAGTCCCTCGTCTTCTTGGGGTTCTTGCCCATAAGAGGAGATACATATCAATAATAACAATAATATTTGAACTAACCGCTTCATCGTTATTAATTTCTTATAATCACTTTTATCGTACGCTTGTCACCTGTATCTAACACTAATGTCACCAATATGAGTTGGTTGGTTATTCCGTACAGTAAGTATTCGTCTAAATTAATACTTCCTGCATAATTATTAGCATCAGGAGCAAAGTCACCTTGTTTCTGATTTCCCATAAGATTGGTTATCTTATAATTTCCAGGACGTGTAGAAAGTATGTGTATGGTCGGATTGATTTTGGATACGATTGTTGGTACTACCGAGAAATAATCTTTTTGCGGAACAATAGTATCGTATAGTAAAACTGGACATATTGGACATGTAAATGTTGTATAACCATCTTCTAGACGAGTTACTGCCAACTGATAGTAATTATTGCACTCTCCACGTTGATTCATTTCTAATTGGTTTGGGACATACAAATATTCTTTAGTCGCCCCAAGAATGGAATCTCCATTAAGAAACCATTGATATTTTGAAAATTTATATCCACCATTGTATATCTCATTGTATAATACAATACCATCATTCCAATGTTGTTCATGTATCCAAGACGGATACCAGAAACTAACGGTTGTATCTTTTCTTTGTAAAGAATCACCACATATTCCATTGTGCATTATAATTTTAAACCTATACAAGTTAGGAATTGGGTATGCGTATTTATCCTCATAAACATATTCATTGATACCCTGTTGCGAATCAAAATATGTAGGATTAGGGTGTGGTAATACTTCTCCGCGTGGAATAGGAATAGAAAAGTATGATTCGGTAGTGTCTAGCGTTGCATGATGTATGTCTTCAAAACCTTGTGCGTGCCCAAAATCATCAAATAAAACGGAATATTCTATGAGTGTTTTACCTGATAATCGTTCATAGAAAACAATTATCTCTTCATCGTCAGCACATATGATGTCACCTATCGCTATCTCATATGCCGTCGTATCTATTACCTCTAGATAGAGGTAGTTGTACTGCTTGCAACCCCAGTCGTTGAGCGTGATGGTGTCATAAACACCAGGTTCAGTATATTCCTTTCCAAAGTAATAATACTTCTCCGTCACACAAATCGTATCATAGGTCTCAACAACAGTGGTATCATATACCGTCAAGTACAGATGCACAATCGAGTCGCAGTCATGTATGGTTCGTAGGGTATCCAAATATTCACCCGTCTGATTCAATAGAGTATCACCAAAATGGTAGTATTCATCCGAACAAATTGTATCAAAGACATCATGGTCATATGCCTGATGAACGGTCAAGTACATCTCGTAAATAGAGTCACAACCCAACTTCGTAGTATAGGATTTTTGATAGAAATATGTTATCGTGGTGTCCCCCTGAGGTTCATATAATATAGTATCTTGCCAATCATATTTCTCATTCGAACAGATTGTTACACTGTCAATATGCTTATAAGCAGGCAAAATTCGTATGTTGGCACTAAAGATAGAGTCGCAACCTTTACCCTCGCATTCCTCACAGGTGACTGTCTTCAATTTATCCGTGATCAAGGTGTCTATCACCGCCGGATTACTACCTGGCTCGTGGTATGCTACAGCTGGTGTATATATAAAGCTATCGTGCAACTGATAGGACTCATTCGAGCAGATGGTAGCATTAGCTATGAAATCGTATGTTGGGTGGATGTGGAGATAATACTGATAGATAATTGAGTCGCAACGGCCATCTAGTGTATAATAATGTAACTCGCGAGGTTTATCGTCTGGCTTAGGAATCTCCATACCCGGTTTCCATAGCAAAGTGGTTTCCAGTGCAAAACGCACAGAATCCGGATCATACCACAGCGTATCGGAATGCATCACGGTTTGATTGTCGCAAGCATGCAAGGTCTTAGGTATATAGAGAACAGGGCGCACGAATAGCTCCAAGATAAAGTTCGAGTCGCAACCTTGCTCTGTTATGCGTCTATCATAGTAAATACCTGCCTTATCGTAACCATTTTCGCGCCAGGTAAATGTATCATTTTTACAGATCTCTGCCCGTGTGATATACTCATAGGTAGGGATGACTGTCAAGTGCAAATAGACGGTACTATCACAGCCGTCCGGAGTCTTCAAGGTGCGTTGTCGCATATGGAATGCCGTATCCTTGCGCACCGAATCTATCATCTCGGTAATAGGGAAGATAGGTATGGTATCATAGTAAGTGCCGTTCTTGTCACTGGTTTTAAACACGTACTCACCCTCACTATCACAAACCGAGACATCTAAGATCGTGTTGCTAGTAGGCAGTACATTCAGCGTGAGATAGAATGTACTATCACAGCCTAGTATCGTTGGATAGACGATGGTATCATGATGCACACCGGCCCCTAGGATGGAATCGCCAGGCTCGTATAGGTAGTACACCGAATCGCGATGCTCAGCATACTTACCATCCGACAGCATTTGATAGTTATAGCCATAGTGGCTTCCGGCATAGGTCTTACCCTGCCAAGTGATTCGCTCATCCTGACAAATCGTATATACCGAGTCATAGCGATAGGTAGGTCTGACATATAGTTTGATACCAATGATCGAATCGCAGCCATATATTGTACCAGGATTCTCAGCAATCGTTATCCAACCCGCCTCAGATATGTCTATCTGGTGCACACCGCCTAGCTGGTCAGTCCATGTCGAGTACCTGTCGATAGTATCTTGACAATCCACAGTATCTACTTCTACTAACTCATAGGTAGGATGGACAATCAGGCACAAATTCACCAACGAGTCACAGCCGTGTACGGATTGCAATAGTACCGACGAATCATTTAATACGAGCGTTTGTTTATCCTTGACATTCACCCTATCATCAATCTCAAATGGGATGGCTATCTCTTGCGGACCTCTCACATCACTAGGTCTCCAGATATATGGACTACCTTCGCTAGCGCATATAGTGATTGTGTCAGTGGTATTATACGTCTTATTAACTTGCAAATGCAGCACAAGTACACTATCACAACCGGTTAATTCAGATATGAGCGTATCTCTATAGACACCAGTTTCGGTTAGATTTAACAAATTGTCTGCGCGAGTATCCCAGTGGTTGTATGGCAATTGATTGTCACATATACTATCGTACAGATGCGTTACGATACTATCCCTAATGGTCAAGTGCATGATCTCTATACTATCGCAACCATAGCGCAAACTACCGCCATTGATGTAATGAGTATAGGTGCCATCAACGCTTACCGGCTCGTCTCTATTACCCCAATCAGAGAAAGGCACCTCTGTTGGACAGATAGTCTTATAGTACTCGTTATACACGGTTGGT
>JBGVEC010000092.1:0-30709 GCA_045119815.1 Paludibacteraceae bacterium
GGTTTTAGTGGCGGTGTGGGTCAGTACGCTATTAGTAGCAAGATATCTAGTACCGAGTTGCAAGCTAATGAGGCTGTGACTTTGACTGTTACTATTCAAGGAGCAGGCAATATGAAGTTGCTTAAAACACCAAATGTAGATTGGCCAGAGGGATTTGAGGTATATGATCCGAAAGTGACCAATAACTTTAAAAATACTACCTCCGGCATGAGTGGCACAAAGGTAGTTGAGTACCTGGCTATTCCACGCGCAGGTGGTACTTACACGATTCCTCCTATCGTATTTGCGTACTATGATACCAAGGAGGATGCTTATCGTACGCTTTATACCCCTGAATATACCTTGAATATTGCGCGTTCTACTAATGAGGAATCTACAGGTGCAGTAGTGAACACGTTTGTCAACAAAGAGGATATTCAGCAATTAGGTACCGATATTCGTTATATTTATACGGGTGCAGCTCCTATGGCATTGAAACAACCTGTATTGCAATTTGGAACAATGTTGTTCTGGTTGTGTTATGTGTTGCCTTTGTTGATAGCTGCGGTGTTGTTTATTGTTTTCCGCAAGAAGATCAAGGAGAATGCAGATATTACCCGTATGCGCTATAAGAAAGCGAACAAGGTAGCTCAACGCCGTTTGAAAGTAGCGGAACGTCTGCTTCGTGAGAACCAAAAAGAGGCATTCTATGAGGAGATTGAGCGTGCCGCTTGGACGTATTTGAGTGATCGATTGTCTATCCCAACAGCGCAACTGAACAAAGAGAATATTGCACAAATTCTTCGTGATAAGGCTGTGAATGAAGAACTGATTAATGAAGTTCATCAGGTGTTGACAACGGCTGAGTTTGCTCGCTATGCACCTACTACAGATCATGCAATGCAAGATATGTATGATACGACGACGCGATTGATTAATGCACTAGAAGACCAAAAATTGTAATTATTAACGATAAATATAGATGATTATGAATCTACTCCTCATATTTCTTTCGACTCTATTTGTTGATGCCAACGCATTATATGCTGAAGGTAATTATGCTGAGGCAGCGGCAATGTACGAGCAAGTTATTGTTGATCAGCCTTCTGCAGAAGTATATTATAATCTAGGCAATGCCTATTTTAAACAAGGTGAACTGGCACAGTCTATCTTGGCATATGAGCGTGCTTTGCGCCTGAAACCGTCCTACAAAGATGCACAATATAACTTGCAGTTTGCACAATCGCGTATAGTAGATAATATAGAAGATACCCATTCTTTCTTCTTGTCCAATTGGATGCGTGCTGTGCGCAATGCATTTAGCATGCAGGTATGGATGTGGTTGTCTATCGGTCTATTTGTCTTGATGTTGCTTGGATTCTTTTTGTTTGCTTTTAGTCAAACGGTCTGGCTGCGTAAGACTGCTTTTTATTGTAGTATCGTAGCATTGGTAATATCTATTGCTGCGTGTGTGAATGCTAGCAGTTTGTATCAACGTGATACCGAGCGTGCTGAAGCTATCATTACACAGGGAATAGTGAATGCCAAATCTTCTCCAGACCGTTCGGGAACGGATTTGTTTACCATTCACGAAGGCACCAAAGTGGTTATCACTGAGACGATAGGCGATTGGTGTTGTATTCATGTAGGAAATAACATAGGTTGGATGCAACTTGCACATTTAGAACGAATTTAATTAGATAAATAGATATGTCAGTACATGTACAAAATACGCGTATAACGACTACTCGTTTGCGCAAGATGAAGCAACAAGGCGAAAAAATCGCCATGTTGACTAGTTATGATTTTACATTAACACGTCTGTTGGATGAGGCAGGAATCGAAATGATTCTCGTTGGTGATAGTGCATCTAATATCGTATGTGGAAACAAATATACACTCCCTATTACGGTAGATGAGATGATTTTTCTAACCAAAGGTGTGGTGCGAGCTGCGGAGCATGCTTTGGTGGTGATAGATATGCCATTTGGCAGTTACCAAGTGAGCGAAGAGCAAGCGGTTAGCAATGCGCTGAAAATGATGAAAGAGTCTGGCGCTGACGCAGTGAAACTAGAGGGCGGAGAAGAGATACTTCCTGCTATTCGTCATATGGTGCAGGCGGGAGTGCCAGTCATGGGACATTTGGGCTTGACTCCACAAAGCGTGAATCAGTTGGGTGGTTATGGCCTGCGTGGCAAAGGTGAAGCAGAGGCAGAGAAACTATTGCATGATGCTAAACTGCTAGACGAGGCAGGATGCTTCGCTATTGTGCTGGAGAAGATACCTGCGGAGTTGGCTAAACGTGTGACAGAGGCAGTGAGTTGCCCAACGATAGGAATTGGTGCAGGCAATGTGACGGATGGTCAAGTGCTCGTTTTGCATGATATGTTGGGATTGAATGAGGGCTTCAAACCTAAATTCTTGCGCCAATTTGCACATTTGGGCGAGGCCGTAAAGACGGCTGTCGGCGATTATATTGCAGCTGTGAAGGATTGCTCTTTCCCATCGCAAGAGGAGAGTTATTAATAGATTAAATAGAGCGATTCTATTCGTAATGCTCTGCGTTTTGCCAACGCAGAGCATTTTTTTTTTGTCTAAATTGCCACATGGAAACTACAAAAGTGTTAAAGTTTCCTAAAAATTTGGTTATTTCAAAAAAAAGCACTACTTTTGCACGCTTTTTGTAAAATGGAGTAATATGGCAGAAATAAAAGAGGAAATATTAAAAATTTCAATCACGCGAATGCAACAAGTGGGCATTCGTAGTGTGTCCATTGATGATATCTGCCACGAGTTGGGAATAAGCAAGAAAACATTCTATGTTTATTACCCATCAAAAGACGAACTATTGGTTGAAATATTGGCAAAGCACCAAGAGAAAGTATCTTACGAGTTAGCGCAATCACTGAGCAAACGGACGGTAGAACAAAGTCTGATGGAATGGGCCAAAATCGCCAAGCATGCGGAAAAGCAAATGATCAAGACGCCTCCGATGATTTATGATTTGGAGAAATACTATCCGCAACTGTTCAAGCAGCACAAAGCCTATATGCGAGCTGCTACAGAAGAGATATTGGTACAATTTTTGCAAAAAGGAATCAATGAGGGCGTTTTTCGCCAGGAGATAGATGTGAGGATTGTGGCAATGGTGTGCTTAGATATTCAATACCGACTAATGGAGTTTGTATCAAAAGGCGAGAAACCACGCGAGGAGATTTTACGAATCGGGCACCAAGGTATGGATATTTTGGTACGAGGCATACTGACAGAAGATGGACTATTGCGGTTGAGAGAAAAAATGAAAAATAACATATAATATATTAAGGTATAAGAAATGAAAAAAACAATTGTAATCTTTGCATGTTTGGCTCTGTTGAGCCAAATGATCTGGGCAGAGGATCATGTGATGGCAGCCACTAAGCCAATGGCTACCCCTGAAGTACCTGCTCAATTAAGCCTAAGCCTCGGCGAAGCTCAAGATTATGCTGTAGCAACCAATCGTAGTTTGCGTAATGCAGATCTTGCGGTGCAAAAAGCCTACGCACAACGTTGGCAGACCATTGCTGCGATGTTGCCACAAGTAGATATGTCGTGGGCGTTTCAATCTATGATGGGTTATGAAATGGTTTTAGGTGGTATGCCTATTGCTATGAATGACAATGGAACATTAGGCGTTACTGCTAGTGTCGGTATCAATGGTCAAGCGATAGTAGGAGCTCTGCTCAATAGTATCGCTATTGATATGCAAAAATTGAACTTACAACAATCAGAGGATAACCTCCGCGCTAATGTGAAGTCTTCTTATGCATCTGTGTTGGTACTCGAAGATGTGGTGAAACTATTAGATGCTTCTCTCAAAAACATTGAGGATTTGGCCGCTATGACCCAACGCTCAGTGGATGTAGGCGTAGCCGAGCAAACCACTGCTGACCAAATTCAAGTACGAGTAAACACCCTCAAAAACAACATTAATGCCAATAAGCGTTCTACTCAATTGGCTATCAATGCGCTGAAAGTATTGCTCAATGTACCTGTGGAAACAGAGTTGACACTTACCTCTAAGTTAGATGATATGCTTTCTGCGGAGGCGATATTGCAATTGTTGGGTAAAGACTTTGTGTTGGAAAACAATCTAAGTTACCAAACGCTGGCTAAGAATGTTGAGTTAGCGAAAACCAATGTGCATATGGCAGGCTGGGCATATGGTCCTACTATTGCTGTTGGATATCAATATAGTGAGAAAAGTTATTTTGGAAAATCAGAGGGATTGAATATGACCCCTCCTAATGCGCTCAGCGTGAGTGTTAGTATGCCTCTATGGTCATCTGGCAAGCGTGCTGCGGGTGTAGTGGAGAAGAAGATTGCCTTGGAGGAAGCACGCAATACCTTTGCTGAAACGACCGATAATCTTGGAATCCAAAATGAGCAATTGCGCTATAATGTTCAAAATGGTTATGAGACATATTTGACCGAAAAGGATAATATGGACGTAACTCAACGCATCTTTGAGTCAACCACTAAGAAGTTCAATCAAGGTGTGGCTTCTAACCTCGAATTGGTGAATGCAAGCAATGACCTTATTACAGCTCAATCTACTTATGTTCAGGCTGTACTTTCACTAGTGAATGCACAAGTGGAATTGGAAAAGTTTCTTAATTTATAATGATATTAAATAACAATAGATAATGAAAAAGATTGTATTATTGATGGCAGCAGCTGTATGTCTGATTGGCTGCGGCAAGAAAGATGCTCAGAGCACCCAGGAGGCTGAGCGCGTGGAAGTGGTAAGCACCATGATCCTTGAAAATCATGAGATTGAGCGTGTACTGAATATTAGCACCAACCTTCAAGGTTATTTGACACAGAACGTAGCACCTTCACTGACCGGCAAGATTGAGCATATCTTCGTGGAAGTAGGCGATCGCGTGAAAGAAGGCGATATGCTAGTGCGTATGGACCAAAATCAATACCTCACAAGCAAGATTCAATTGGCTAACTTGGAGGTGGAGATGAGCCGTTTGGAAGCGTTGCTCGCTACTGGTAGCGTAAGCCAACAGACCTATGACCAAACCAAAGTGGGTTATGATCAATTGAAGCAAAACCTCTCTTTCTTGGAGAAGAATACTTATGTGAAAGCTCCTTTTGAGGGTGTTATTTCTGCGAAGACATACGAGGATGGTGAGTTGTATGGTGGTCAACCAATCGTGGTATTAACTCAAGTGAAGAAGTTGAAAGCCCTTATCGCTGTGCCAGAGACATATTATCCTTTGATCAAAGAGGGTATGAAACTCACTGTAAAGAGCGATATTTATCCAGAGCAAACTTTCCCTGCAACTATCGAGGTGGTATATCCTACTATCGATGCTGCGAGCCACACTTTCCAATGCAAGGTGGTGATTCCTAATGCGAGCGAGAAGTTGCGTCCAGGTATGTATGTGACTACGACTCTGGGACTTGGCAAGGAAAACACCATTGTGGTACCTTATCAATCCGTAGAAAAATTGATTGGTTCAAATGAGCGTTTTGTCTTTATTAATGAGAATGGTTATGCAAAGCGTGTGAGTGTGAAATTGGGTCAACGTTTTGATGAGCAGATCGAGATCATCGCTCCAGAAATCCAACCAGGTGTAGAGTATATCCACAAAGGTCAAAGCAAATTGGTGGATGGTGTGAAGATTGAAGTGAAATAAATTTTAAACGACTATGGCAATTTATAAAACCGCGATTAAAAACCCCGTAACGACCATGCTGGTGTTCGCTGCGGTGATGGTCATAGGTGTCTTTTGCTTTTGGCAATTGCCCGTTGATCAGTTCCCAGAGATGGATCCTCCATATGTGATGGTGATGACCACCTATCCTGGAGCCTCTGCCTCGGAGATAGAAACGAACGTCTCCAAGATTATGGAGAACAGTTTGACTTCGGTGGACAACCTGAAGTATATCAACTCGACCAGCAAGGATAACGTCAGTCTTGTAGTCTTGGAATTGGAATGGGGATGTGATATCACGGAAGCCGTCAACGACGTGCGGTCGTTCTGTGATATGGCGAAGAACCAGTTGCCAGACGGTTGTTCGTCGCCAATGGTGTTTAAGTTCTCCTCAAGCACCATGCCTATCTGCCAATATTCGATTACGGCAGACGAGTCGTATGCTGCGCTCGACAAAATCCTCAACGATGAGGTGATTCCACAGCTGAATAAGATCAACGGTATCGGTAACTTGTCTGTATCCGGTGCGCCTGACCGCTATGTGTATGTGGATATCGACCAACAGAAGTTGGACGCATATGGTATCTCTTTGGAGCAAGTGGGTCAAGTGATCTCTGCCAACAACTTGAACCTGTCTTCGGGTACGGTGAAGATGGAGAAAGAGCAATACCAAATGCAAGTGCGCTCTGAGTTCATCGAAAGTAGCGAGATCAACGACCTGATGGTGACTATCACCCCACAAGGACAACAAGTGTTTGTGCGCGATATTGCTACGGTGCGTGATACCATCAAGGACCTCTCGTTGGATGAGAAAACCAACGGTCGTGAGGCTGCGCGTCTGATTGTGGCGAAGCAATCGGGCTCTAACACCGTGCAAGTCTGCGAGGATGTACAAGAGGAATTGGCAAAGATTCAAAAGCAATTGCCTACCGACGTGAAGATTCAAGAGATCTACAACTCGGCGGACAATATCCGCAATAGTATCAACTCATTGGAAGAGTCTGTGTTGTACGCGCTCTTGTTCGTGGTGTTAGTGGTGTTGTTCTTCCTGGGTAAATGGCGTGCGACGATTATCATCTCGCTTACTATTCCAATTTCGTTAATTGTGGCGTTCATCTACCTGAAGATGGCAGATTCGAGTATCAACATTATTTCGCTCTGTTCGCTGAGTATCGCGATTGGTATGGTGGTGGACGATGCGATTGTGGTGTTGGAGAATATCACTCGTCACATCGAGCGTGGAGAAGCTCCTCGTGAGGCAGCCATCTATGCGACCAATGAGGTGTGGGTCAGCGTTATTGCGACTACCTTGGTACTCGTAGCTGTGTTCGTGCCACTGACCATGATGGACGGTATGGCAGGTATCATGTTCGAGTCGTTGGGTTGGATTGTGACTGTGGTTTGCTGTACATCAACCGTGATCGCTATCACCTTGACCCCTATGCTTTGCTCGAAGCTGCTCAAAGCTCGCAAAGTACGTATTGAGAATGGTAAACTGATTGACGAAGAAGCGACTACCAAGACATGGTATGACCGCACTGTGGTAGCATTCTTGGATAAGGTGGATGCTGCATATGCGAAGTCACTGGGCTGGTGCTTGCGCCATAAGGCATTAACAATCATTGCATTGTTCGTGTTCTTTGCCGCTTCGCTCTTGCCATTCATCATGGGCAAGGTGGGTACAGACTTTATGGCGCAACAAGATAATGCTCGTTTGAGCGTGACAGTAGAGTTGCAACGTGGTACACGTATCGAAGAGACCGTGAAGACTGCTCGCCAGTTGGAAGAGCGTTTTATGTTGCTCGTGCCAGAGATTCAGATGATTTCTACCTCAGCTGGTAGCAATGATGATGATGGTACAGGTGCGATTTTCTCTACCACAATGAATAATACTATCTCCATGACCATCCGTCTCAACAAGAAATGGGAGCGTGAACGCACTATTTGGCAAATTGCCGAAGTGTTGCGTCAAGAGTTGGCTCAATATCCAGAAATTATTGAGTATCAGGCAAATATTAGCAGTGGTGGCCCTGGTGGTGGTAATACTGTGGATGTGGAGATCTATGGTTATGACTTTGATATCACCAACCAAATGGCGCAACAAATCATCGCCTTGACCAAGGAATTGCCAGGAGCTCGTGATGTATTCTCTGATCGTGATGATGACCGTCCTGAGATCAAGATTATCGTAGATAAAGAAAAGGCTTCGCGCCACGGTTTGACCTCTGCCACCATCTCTACTTATCTGCGCAACCGCGTCAATGGTATGGCTGTGGGCTTCCTCAAGGAGGACGGCGATGAGTACGATATCCTAGTACGTCTCAAAGAGGAGAACCGAAACTCAATCTCCGATGTGCTCGACTTCTCTATCCCAACACCAATGGGACAAAATATTAAGCTTTCTGAGATTTGCTCCATAGACGAGTATTGGGCTCCACCAAAAATCGTCCGTAAGTCTCGTCAACGTATTGTGACTGTGAAGGTTACTCCATACGAGACTTCGCTTGGTGAATTGGCGCAAGCTATCAACACACAAGTGTTGCCTCAAATCGACAAGCCAGCAGGTTACTCCATCCGTTTAGCAGGTTCGTATGAGGATCAACAAGAATCATTTGGCAAACTTATTGGTTTGGGACTATTGATTATCTTCCTTGTCTATGTTGTGATGGCAAGTCAGTTTGAGTCCTTCTCCAAACCTACTATCATCATGTTTACAGTGCCATTTGCTCTCTCTGGTGTGATTCTTGCTTTGTGGATTACGGGTGTATCACTCGATATGATTGGCGCATTGGGTATTGTCCTCCTGGTAGGTATTGTGGTGAAGAACGGTATCGTGCTAGTGGACTATATCAACCTCATGCGCGAGCGTGGATATGAGTTGAATGAGGCTATCCAAATGTCTGGTCAAAGCCGTATGCGTCCTGTGTTGATGACGGCGTTTACTACTATCTTGGGTATGGTGCCAATGGCTGTGAGCCAAGGTGAAGGTGCCGAGATGTGGCGTCCATTGGGTATTGTCGTGATTGGTGGTTTGACGGTAGCTACATTCTTGACATTGTATATTGTACCTGTGATCTATGGTGCGATGTCTAAGAAAGGCGAGCGCGACAAACTCAAGAAGGTACGTGAGAACTTCATCTTCATGGATATTGATGTGAAGGACTGCGAAGAAAACGAAAAATAAGATCCTTAATCCAAATGTAATTATGAAAAGTGTAATGATTATATTCAATCAAGCTAACACCGAACGTGTGGAGTATATGCTTGATATGTTAGAGATACGTGGCTTTACTTTCTTTGAGGACGTACAAGGTCGTGGTAGTAAGAATGGCGAGCCTCGCCGTGGTACACACGCGTGGCCAGAGATGAACTCTTGTGTCATCACCATTGTTCCAGATGAGAAGGCTCCTTTATTGCTCGAAGCAGTAAAGAAACTCGACAAACGCAATGAGGAAGTCGGTGTGCGTGCTTTTATGTGGAATATAGAGGCAACGGTATAAATCCGATTACCATAGTAACAAAAGTGGGTGTGTCAAAGTTTGGCACACCCACTTTTGTTTTTGTTTTTTTACGGACTGATAACGGAGTGGTAACGGTGAAAGTAGGGTATATGAACCCGTCAAGAACCCGTAATTGATAGTATGCTGGTAGTTGTTAGTATATAACAAAAGAAGAAGCATTTCTGCTTCTTCTTGCGGTGCGGACGGGACTCGAACCCGCGACCCCATGCGTGACAGGCATGTATTCTAACCAACTGAACTACCGCACCAATTTTATGTCCTAGCTTCATTTCCGAAACCGAGTGCAAAGGTACTGCTTTTTTTTGAACTGACCAAATAATTTGCAAAAAAAAGTATATTTTCATGCGATTTTGTCAAATTTACTTGTCAAAATAGAGAAATATATGCTATAAAACATATTTTTATGGGCTAAAATTTGGTGGGTATGTAAAAAAGCAGTACCTTTGCACCGTGTTTTTCATGGTATTAGATTTAAGGTTAAGTAAAGATTGGGTTGTCGGGAGACAATCCTCTTTTTTTTTGTAAAAATTCTAGTATGACTAGAGATTCTAGTTTCGCTAGATTAAACTAAAAAAGGTTACCCATTTCGAGTAACCTTTTTTGTTTATAGAGCGATTTTATTAAAGCGCTTTGAGTGTTGCCAAAAGATATTCGTAGAATTTAGCCACAGATGGGATATTCACTTTCTCGTCTGGAGAGTGTGGATATTTGATGGTTGGTCCAAAAGAAATCATGTCCATACCTGGATAGTTGCGACCAATGATACCGCATTCCAATCCCGCGTGGATGATAATCACGCGTGGTTCAACACCATAATTCTCTTGGTAGGTTGTTTTCATTACCTGTAGGATATGGCTATTGAGGTTTGGTTTCCAACCAGGATATGATCCAGAGAATACGACCTCCGCCCCTGCCATGGCAAATACAGACTCAATGATGGATTGCAATTCCTCTTTGCGGGACTCTACGGATGAACGGGTCAAGCACATGACTGTCACGCAGTTATCTTCGGTCACTAACATGGCGAGATTGTTACTAGTCTCAACCACGTCTGGCATCTCAGGGATTACACGATATACTCCGTGAGGGCAAGCTGTGATAGCGTGGATTAAGAAGTCTTGTACGTCTTCTGGCAATTCGGTTGCAGGGCACTCAACCTCGGTAGCGGTCAGTTGGATATTGTCTTCCACGCCGTCGTATTCTGCGATGAAGAGGTCTTCGTATTCTGCTACAAGATCCATGATCTCATCAACGCCCTCCGCAGGAATGGTGATTACAGCTGCTGCCTCGCGTGGGATAGCGTTGCGTAGGCTACCGCCTTCCACGTATGCCAAACGAGCCTCGTAGTTCGCTACAGCGTCTTTCAAGAAACGGAACAGCAGTTTGTTTGCGTTGGCGCGTTGCAAGTGAATATCACAACCTGAGTGACCGCCTTTGCAACCAGTAACACTGACTTTGACTGCTACATCACCCTCCTCTACTTCTACAGGAGTGTAGTGGAATTTGGCGGTGGTATCTACGCCACCTGCACAACCTACATACAATTCGCCTTCAGCCTCAGAGTCTAAGTTGAGTAAGGTTTTGCCTTGTAGCATTCCGCCTTCCAACGCAAATGCACCATACATACCTGTCTCCTCATCCACAGTTACCAACACCTCCAATGGTGGGTGTACAATAGACTTGTCTGCTAGGATCGCCATAGCTGCGGCTACGCCAATACCATTATCTGCGCCAAGCGTAGTGCCTTTGGCTGTTACCCATTCGCCATCTACATACGCCTCGATAGGGTCTTTTTCAAAATCAAAAATGGTATCGTTGTTCTTCTGTGGAACCATGTCCATGTGTCCCTGAAGGATCACGCCAGGGTGATTCTCGTAGCCAGGACTAGCTGGTTTACGGATAATCACATTACCGATGGTATCCACAATGGTCTCTAGACCTAAACTCTTGCCGTACTCTGCCAAGAATGCAGAAACCTCCTCTTTTTTACCCGATGGGCGAGGAATTTGGGTGAGGCTATAAAAATGCTCCCACACCGCTTTTGGTGCTAAATTTTTCATATATGTATTTATTCAATAGTTAATTCTCCACAAAGGGACATAGAGAGAAGTTTTTTCACCTTCTCCACATCATTCGGAATTTCTCCAAGTAGGTGCATCATTTTGGTGAGCAATGCCTCAGTTGTGATGTCGTATCCCGATATTACTCCTGCTTTCAGCAGGTTCATGCTCACGGCATAATGTCCCATAGCTACTGATCCTGTATGACATTGTGTCTTATTCACAATCACTACGCCTCTGTCTACCGCATTGCGCAATCGGCGATAAAGCCACTCGTGCGTAGGTGCATTACCTGCTCCGAAGGTCTCTAGGACTACACCTTTTAAGTTAGGAATATCCAAGACAGCTGCAACCACCTCCTCTGTGATACCTGGGAAAAGCTTCAAAATGGCTACCCTTGTATCAAAGTTCTTCATCAATTCCAATGGCAGTATCTCACCGCCGTAAGGCTCTATGAATTGTCTGTTGTATGTGATGTGTACACCTGCTTTGGCAAGTGCAGGGTAGTTGTAGGACTTGAATGCCGAGAAATGCTCTGCATTACGCTTGGTAGTACGATTGCCGCGGTACAATTCACCATCCATATACAGGCAAACCTCAGGTACGATAGGCCCATTGGCATCATATGCTGCGGCTATCTCTATGGCAGTCAATAGGTTCTCTTTCGCATCCGAACGCAACACACCTACTGGTAATTGGCTACCTGTGAAGACCACTGGCTTGCGCAAACCATCAAATATAAAACTCAACGCGGATGCTGAATATGACATGGTATCCGTACCATGCAAGATGACAAACCCGTCATACTCGTCGTAATGATCATATACCATTTGTGCCATCTGTATCCAACTCTCAGGATTCAAATCAGAAGAATCTAATAATGGCTCAAAAGGTATCATTTCTACTTGAATATCACCAGCAAAGAGCTCTGGTACAAACGCCTTAAAGGTGTGCATATCTGCTGGATGCAATGCTCCCGTCTCTGCATCACGGACCATCGAAATAGTACCTCCAGTCAAAATCAGTAGAACTTTCATTGTGCGGTTTTATTAAAATCTTTGCAAAGTTACTACTTTTTTTTCGCATATGCAAATTTCTTATAAAAAAAAAGGAGCTCGATATCGCATCGAACTCCTTCCCACTATTATGAAAAACACTATTTATTTAAACACGATCCCTCGTGTTTTCGTATACTCTTAACTTTCAATTCTCTACCAACTTATATCCCTTGCCATGTACACTTAGAATACGCATTGGGCTATCTTCGCCCAAATATTTGCGCAGGTGGTTGACATATACGCTTAGCGAACGCGCATTGAAATAGGTATCTTCTCCCCACAGGCTCATCAATATGTAGTTGCGCTCGACTAAATTATTCATGTTTTGGCAAAACATGAGTAATAACTCGTTTTCTCTTGTACTCAAGTGATGCTCGCCTAAGGTTTGGCGAACACTATCAAAATGCACATTTCCTAAATCAAATTCAGTTTGGTTATTGGCATTGCCATATTGACAACGGCGCAGGATGGCTTCTATTTGATAGGTTAAAATATCAATAGAAAATGGTTTGAAAATATAGTCATCACATCCCAAATCATATGCGCGGATAATACTGTCTTTGTCCTTCTTCTCGCTGATAAATACGACGGGCAATGTAGCTTCCGCACTACGAATCAACTTGAGTAACTCGTATCCGTTCATGTTCGGCATACTAATATTACTTAATACAATATCATAATGGCGTTTAGGTATCAACTCCCATGCTTCTTGTCCATCTTTTGCAGTATCCACTGTATAGGATTTACCGCGCAGATAATCAGCTACGACCATGCTCAAGTTGGCATCGTTTTCTACGAGTAATATATGATTAGATTGAGTCATTATATCATGCTTAGTTTACCAATATCTATACTACAAATACCGTGCCAAATATCAAAATGTGCTGATTTTATTGTGAGAAATCTAAATATATTGATATCTTTTCAATATCTGTAGGACTTAGACCTTTGATTTTGTTTAGTTCTTCTGCCGATTTGATGCGTATATGCTTTCGCCTGTATTCGTATATGGCTTTTGCTTGTTCGAAATTCAAATAAGGATGTCGCTGCAATCCTTCTGGACGTATTTTGTTAATGGGCATTTTGTTGACGATAACACTATCTATATAAAAATGGGGCAGTATGCTATCCGCGATAACTTTGTCCATTCCTCTCGCCTCCATTATTTGTTCTACTTGTGCATACCCACCTAGTTGCTCGCGGTATCGAACGATCATCTTTGCGCGATACGAACCGATTCCTCTAATCAGCTTCAGTTCTGTCGTGTCCGCCGTTCGCAAATTTAAGATGGTATCTTTTTTAGTGCTGTTCCATTTAGGCAGACTGTCCGTACGGACACTATCTATTCTTGCAGAATCTACTACGATGCTATCTTTAATATATATATAAGGTGTTAGCGCAAGATACATGCTGTCTGTCATACCGTAGAGTTTTTTTAGATCCTCTTTTTTGCGGTATTTGCCTCCTTTCGCACGGTACTTGAGCATGTTTTTTGCCTGCCATGGCTTAAACCCAAGATGCAATAATGTCATGCTATCCACTGTGTTGGGATCAAACACCTGCATTCGTATTGCAATAGTATCTCGTTTGTATGTTTTTTTCCATTTGGCTTTGTAGAGGCTGTCTTGCTTGACTTGGTAGTCTTTAAAATTCGTCTTAATGGAATCTTCGACCAATATTTTTGGTTTGTCTACGGGTTGCAAGTATTTCATTCCCACCAGTGTAGTTGCAATAATCACTCCGAGAATCAATAGTCCCAACCACTGCTCCCCTGTCAATAAAAATATCTTCTCTCTTTTCTTCTTCATAACCGTTTGACCGTCTATTCGTTTAATTGCTGTTTTACCACCGACTCAACCACACCATCTTGCACATAAGTCTTCAGTACATCCCCATCTTTTACATCCTCTTTCCTCATCACTGGTTTTCCATTCAATATCGTCAGACTATATCCCATTTTGAATATCCTTTCTGGCGAATGTAGTTCGATAGTCTTCCCCCACATCTGCAACCTGTTCTGCTCTTGCATAATGAGTCGTTGTGCTGAATAACTCATGCGCTGCAAGTATGCTTGTAGTTTGTTATTCTCTTGTACTACAGCGTATTGGGTGGCTCTTTGAAGACGCACCACCAATTGATTGACCCTCTCCACTTGCTCTGCCACGCGCTCGATGAGCCATTCTGCAGCAGCTGTCGGAGTCTTTACAGACGTGTGTGTTACCATGTCCACAACGCTCATATCTCTGGTATGACCGATCCCCGACAGAATAGGCAAAGGGAATTGTGCACAATGGCTTGCCAACTCGTAGTCATCAAAGCATCCTAAGTCCGTTGTTGCGCCACCTCCACGAATAATGACCACCATATCCCATTTTTTTTCCTCATTTGCTATCTTGTTCAATGCTTGGATAATACTTTTGGGGGCGTGGTCGCCCTGCATCGTGGCGGCAAACAGGGATAACTCAAACCTAAACCCAAAGCGGTTATTCTTCAGTTGGTCACAAAAATCCCCATATCCTGCCGCATCAGCAGCCGAAATCACCGCTACTTTGCGAACGAGGGTCGGTATCTCCAAACTCTGTTGCAACTCCATCACTCCAGCTTCGGTCAATCGTCGAATAGTAGCTTGGCGTTGTTTAGCTAAATCGCCTTGTGTATAGGTGGGGTCGATATTCCAAATATTCAAACTCAATCCATATACGGGATGAAAACCCACACTCACTTCGACCAACACTTGCATACCCACACGCAATGCTTGCCCTGTTTCTTGAATGAAATAGGCAGAAAGCAAACTATATACATTGCTCCAACAGGTTGCTCTTAGTTTAGCTGCCAGCATATTGTCTTCGGCTTTTTCAACGAGCTCCATGTAGCAATGTCCTCTTGCGCTCAACGAGGCAATCTCTGCTTGCACCCAGTAGCGTTCCAGCAGGTCATTTTCCACAACCTCCTGTATCTCCGCACATAATTCTGATAAACTATATTGTTTCATATATTTTCTCACTATGACCTATAGCCGTTTTGGGTGTCCTTTAGCCTACGCTGTAGAGCGCAGCCCCTAACGCTCCTACCACTCCGATAAGCCACCCCCATCTCACTTTCTCCTCTCGCATCATCATCACTCCGCACACCAATGCCACATACATAAACCATGCACTTATTCCGCTGATTTCCATTTGAGTAGTCGAGTAGGGAAGGGACTCTATCCACTCCACAGCTTGGCGCATTATCCATGTGCTCCATTTGGCTACTATACCCAACCATTCGCCGATTATACACCATGAGAAAGCCAAAGTGCCAAAACCCAATAATAGGACCACAAATGCCATCGGAATAACGATCAGATTGGTCAATGCAAAATAATTACTCGTCTGCCCAAAATAATACAATGTCAGCGGCATCGTCGCTAATTGTGCTCCTATCGAAACCATCAGCAGTCCACCTATGTACTTACTCCATATACTCCTTAATCTCGTATGTTGCTGCATCCAAGAGGCTATCAACATAATTCCCAAGACAGCAGCAAAACTCAATTGAAAACTCACGCTCCATAATGCCAACGGATTGATCATCAATATGATTACCGCTGCGGCTAGGATAGGGTTCCAGCGCGATGTATGTCGTCCCATTAAGTAGGTCAGTTCCCAAAAACTCAACATCAGCGCACTACGCATCACTGACGGACTCAACCCAGTTACAAAGGCATATACCCACAACAATAACATCAATATACCACCTAACAACCATCGTTTTCCTTTCTCTTCATACAAAGGCTTGCGCCAACCGCCCAATGTTAATATCCACGTCAATATCCCCCATACAATACCCGTGTGCAATCCGCTGACAGCCAACACGTGCATCGCTCCTGATGCCGAGAAACTCTGCTGTACTCCTTTGTCTAACTCCTCTCTATATCCTAATGTCAGTGCCGACAATATCCCCAATTCTTTACCATCTACTCCCATTTCTTTGTATTGCTCACTTAGCGCATACTGACACCGTTGTGCCAAGGCTTTGACACCTTTTCTGGGTTGATATCCAACGATCTTCCAATTGCCTCTATGGGCCCACGCTGTACCTACTATCCCTTGTCGTCGCAAGTACAACCCATAATCGAAGTCTCCCAAAGTATCTCCCCGATGAATACTCGTTTCTACTAATAGTATGTCTCCCTCGTGTGGCATGGGTAGGCTATCCTTCTGTAGGTAGAGTAAGATTTTTTTGCCCTCTTCAAGACAGGCTTCATAGCGAATGGTTTTAGCTCGTTCTTGTCCTTCGCTTTGTACGTGAATAGCAAAGAGTTGATTTGTATCTAGATAATCTACCTCAGTGTCTTTTAATAAATTAAGCGGCTTACCCCAGTAGCCGCTCAATAGTATTATTCCCACTAGCGGAACCAGCACCATCAACCACGTATGTCCCGCTAACCATCTCATCACCTCTCGCCTTTAACCTCTAACCTATAGCCCATAGGGCGTCTTCTAAACTGCCATAGTTAACCTTCTTTCAATAGGTTAACCATCGCTATCGGATCTTCTGCTCCGAACACCGCGCTACCTGCCACTAGAATATCCGCACCGGCTTGCCACAACTCGGGTGCCCATTTGGCGTTCACACCGCCGTCTACTTCAATCAAGGTCTTCAATCCGCGTCGATCGATCTCCTCTCTCAAGTAACGCAAACGCTCCAATGACTCCACGATAAAACTTTGACCACCGTATCCTGCTTGCACAGACATAAGGAGCACCATATCCACCTCACCCAAGTATGGATCGAGACTATGGATGTCGGTCTTTGGGTTGATAGTTAGGCAGGTGCGTACACCTTTCTGGCGAATCAACTCAATCACTGGCATTGGATCATCTACTGCCTCGATATGAAAACCTACACTCCACGCACCAGCGTCGCAAAAACGCTCTACATACTTTTCTGGTTGGGTAATCATTAGGTGCACATCTAGGGGTTTGGTGCAATGTTTGCGGCAGGCTTCCATAACTGGAAAACCAAACGAAATGTTTGGTACAAACACGCCGTCCATGACATCAATGTGTAGATACTCAGCGCTGCTTTGATTGATCATCTCGCAGTCGCGTTGCAGATTGCCAAAATCGGCAGATAATAATGATGGTGATATTGCTCTCATAAGTTCTTACCTTTAAACCCTAAACTTTAAACTCTAAACCATAAAATGTCGCAGACATTTTCCCCCACTCATATTTCTTCTTCTCCTCTTTCAAATACTCTGTGAATACCTCTTGTCTATTGTTCCCATAGTAGTCTTTTAGACTCTGAGCTATCGCTTCCACTTTTGGCTCGCAAGCGTAACCCATCTTGCCGTCATGGATGATTTCGCCTAGTCCACCTACATTGGTTACCAAACATGGTTTCTCAAAGTGAAATGCCACTTGTGTCACACCGCTCTGTGTGGCAGACTTATAAGGTTGTACAATCAAATCTGCTGCACCGAAATACTTGCATAAGTCTGCATCAGCTACAAACTCATTCTTCACAATGACTCGATCTTTTAACCCGTTGACTTCTATCTGTGCGCGATATTTGTCTTCGTCCTCGTAAAACTCGCCTGCGATAATCAACTGCAAGTCCTTCAAATCATCTTTCACCTGTCCAAAAGCATCAAGCAGCCAGTCCAAACCCTTGTAGGCTCTCACGAGTCCAAAGAACAACATATAGTTCTTCTTCTCATCCAATCCCAACGCCTGGCATGCAACCCTCTTGCTCATGGGTTCGCCATAGTGGTCATACACAGGGTGTGGAGAGAAAGTCTTAGGTTTGTTCTCCTTATCTAGTTTCGCGATATCCTTCACCACGCTATCCGATAGCGCCACAAAACCGTCTGTCTGCTTGACGTAGAACGGAGCAAACAACTTGTCCAATACACTTGGCTCGTGGGGTATCATATTGTGTACCAATGCGATGCAACGGGTCTTGCCGTTTCTCTTTGCGATTCTTTGGATCATGCCGTAACATGGTGCAAAGAACGCCATCCAATAGCAACTAATCACCATGTCGGGTGCCTCTTTTTGGAGGCGTTTGCCTATGCGTAGCCAGTTAAGTGGATTGCATGAGTGGATGGCTCGACGAATTGTGATGCCTTCGGGTGCTGCCTCTTGACTGAACTGTGTCTTACCTGGAAAGAGAAAACTTGGGTATTGCAAGGTGAAAGTCAACACTTCCACCTCGTGTCCTTCCGCCACAAACTGTTTGGCCAATCGTTCGTTGAATGCTGCCAATCCGCCCCTATAGGGCCATGCTGTTCCTAGTATCACTATTCTCATACCGCTGATATCTTTCCAATTTGCCCACAAAGGTACTAAAATTATTGCATATATCCAAACAAAAAGAATATTTCCTTTGTAAATTTGTGTATATCACAAAAAATCACTACCTTTGCACCCAAATTGGCGTTTTATGTCAATTTCTGAACTTCTAAACAACTGAACTATTAAACTGAACAAGATATGGCAACACAAGAAGAAACCTTCAAAAAACTAGTCGCACACTGCAAGGAGTATGGTTTTGTATTCCCTAGCAGCGAGATTTACGACGGACTTGGCGCCGTGTATGATTACGGTCAAAACGGTGTAGAACTCAAGAACAATATCAAGAAATACTGGTGGGATGCTATGACCATGCTTCACGAGAATATCGTGGGTATTGATGCAAGTATTTTTATGCACCCAACCACATGGAAAGCATCTGGTCACGTGGACGCATTCAATGATCCACTCATTGACAACAAAGATAGTAAGAAGCGCTACCGTGCAGACGTACTTATTGAGGACCAACTCGCTAAGTACGACGAGAAGATCGAGAAAGAGGTAGCTAAGGCTCGCAAACGCTTCGGAGAAAGCTTCGATGAGGAGATGTTCAAGCAAACCAATGAGCGCGTAAAAGCTAACGTGGAGAAACGCAATGCGCTTCATGAGCGTTTTGCTACTGCTCTCAATAATAGCAACCTTGAGGAACTCAAACAAATCATCCTTGATGAGGAGATTGTTTGCCCTATCTCAGGTACTCGCAACTGGACCGACGTGCGTCAGTTCAACCTCATGTTCTCTACCGAGATGGGATCTACTGCGGATGGCGCGATGAAGATTTACCTTCGTCCTGAGACCGCTCAAGGTATCTTTGTGAACTACCTCAATGTACAAAAGACCGGTCGTATGAAGATTCCTTTCGGTATTGCACAGATCGGTAAAGCTTTCCGTAACGAGATCGTCGCTCGCCAATTCGTGTTCCGTATGCGTGAGTTCGAGCAAATGGAGATGCAGTTCTTCGTTCGTCCAGGCGAGGAGATGAAGTGGTTTGAGTACTGGAAAGAGTTCCGTCTCAAATGGCACAAAGCTCTCGGTATGGGTGATGAGAACTACCGCTACCACGATCACGATAAGTTGGCTCACTACGCTAACGCAGCGACCGATATTGAGTTCCAAATGCCATTTGGTTTCAAGGAGGTAGAGGGTATTCATAGCCGTACTGACTTCGATTTGAGCCAACACGCACAATATAGTGGTAAGAAGATTGAGTACTTCGATCCAGAGCTCAACAAGAGCTATACTCCATATGTAATTGAGACTTCTATCGGTGTGGATCGTATGTTCCTCTCTGTTATGTGCGGTGCATATAAGGAGGAGGTGCTCGAGGGTGGTGACACTCGCGTAGTATTAAACTTGCCAGCTGTGCTCGCTCCTGTTAAGGCTTGCGTGATGCCTCTCGTGAAGAAAGATGGTCTTCCAGAGAAAGCGCGTGAGATCGTGGATATGCTCAAGTATGATTTCCACACCAACTACGATGAGAAAGACTCTATCGGTAAGCGTTATCGCCGTCAAGATGCAGTAGGTACACCATTCTGTATCACCGTGGATCACGATACCTTGAATGACAATTGCGTGACTATCCGCCACCGCGATACAATGGCGCAAGAGCGCGTAGCAATCGATGATTTGCACGCTATTCTCTCTAAGGCTTGCAACATGCGCGAGACTTTCAAGAAACTTAAGTAATTACTAGTCTCACTAGTACTAATAATCACAGGCAACCTTTACGGGTTGCCTGTTTTTTTTTTACTCGGTTAGAGTTGTAATAAAAAAATCGCCACTTATGTCTGTTAAACATAAATGGCGATATCTTCTGGCTGACACACCATTTTTAGGGATAGTATGAAGGTCTTATTTTACTTCTTGACCTAGGAGATTAAACATCACACCATCACGCAATACAACGATTTGACCGTTGTAGATAGTTTTGGTCGCGTGTTTAGTGGTTACTATATTTTCTACGTCTGTAGACTCTGGGCAATCAACTACAGTATAAGTAGCCTTGGTAGCACCGTCGGTAGCGATAGCTACGCAAGTGTTCTCCTTGATTCCAGCGATATCTACTGTTTGGTTTGCATCGCCATTCCAACTAGCACCATTCTTGAAGATGATATTGAGCTCCGCACAGTGCTCGGTGACTGCATACCACTCTCCTTCTTGAGTAGGAATAACTTCTTTACCTGGCTCGCTAGCGTGCCATACCCATGCAGTGATTTGGTCGGTCCACTCTGCAGGAACAGTAGCCTTAACAGTGATGTCTTTTGGCTCTGGTAGTGGATCTGTACCTGGGTTATCACCCTCGCAATCAACAGCGGTGTAGGATGCTTTACCAGTACCAGCAGTGATCTCGATGCAAGTGTTCTCAGTGAAAGTCATATCTACTGTTTGGTTTGCATCGCCATTCCAACCAGCACCATTCTTGAAGATGATGTTGAGCTCAGCACAGTTGTGTGTAACTACATACCACTCACCCTCTTGAGTAGGAACTACCTCTGTACCAGCGCCACCTGTAGGCCATACCCATGCAGTGATTTGGTCAGTCCACTCAGCAGGAACTTTAGCTTTTACAGTGATATCCTTAGCCTCACCTGGCTCAGGCACGTTGGTAGGATCGTATACAGCAGCCCATGCTTCCACCACGTCCTCTGCAGCATAAGTACGGTCAGCAACCTCACTGCCATCTGCAGTTTTCTCTACATATGCCCAAGTTGGACCAGAGCAGTATTTGTACTTCATTGCATCGGTAGCATCTGCTACATCAAGGGTGTAGTGGGTGTCATCTACTTTGGTCATTTCTACTTGGCTCCAACCATTCATCTCACCTGCGATATAGCAAGCGTGAGTACCTGCAGGAACAGTCACATTGTAAGTCAATGCAAACATTGACATTGCGCAAATGCATGCGCTGAAAAGAGTAAAGATTTTCTTCATGCGATTAATGTTTTATAGTTAGTAATGAGTGTCTTTTATTGCGTCGGTGGTAAAATGGTTAGGCGATTAATCGCCTAACCGATATTCACCATCATTCAGCGATATTATTCAATAATTTGTCCTATCACGTTGTAGATAACGCCCTCATGGAGAATGAGGAGTTGACCATTTCGGATGAACTTGGTGGCAGATTTGCTCACCGTAATGTTCTCTACGTCTGTGCCTGCGCAGTCAATGATCTTGGCCTTGCTGTTCTCCCATCCATAGCATACATCTTCGTCTGTCCATAGGTCGGCAGATTGAGTGCCGCTACCATTGTTGAAGATGAAGTTAACCTCCTTGACATCTGTGTCGAAAGTAAAGTAGTAGAGTCCTTGTGCATTCTTCTTGGTCATCTCTGCACCTGGCCACTCACCATTGTAAAGGGTAGCACCGCCATCGTTCCATGCATAGAGGTGAACTTTGGTCCAGTCTGCAGGTTTTTGGAAGGCAATCGTAAGTGGAGTAGCTTGAGGAGTCTCGTAAGTATAGGTATGTGTTTGTACCTCAGTTTCTTTCCCGTCGCTCTCTGCATAAGCCTTGAGGGTTGTTGTTGAATTAATCGTGATAGCTTGGGTGTAAGTAAGTGGTCTTGCCGCTTCTTTTGGATCAGAACCATCTAGTGTGTAGTAGATAGTTGCATCGTCGCCTCCACCAATAGTAGACATGGTGATGCTGAGTGTCTCGGTCTTGAATACTTTACCCTCTGGGCTAACGATGAGTTGGAATGGGATATTACTCAGTGAGCAGTTTTGGCTGAGTTTCTCTTGGGTACCGTCCCACTCGTAGCAAGCATCTTGATCAAGGATAATATCGTTGGATTGTTCACCCTCGCCATTGCTGAAGATGATACTTACCTCGCGTACATCACCTGGGAACACTTGGTACAACCATCCGTCGCTATCTTTGGTTTTCCACTCCATACCTGGCCAAGCGCCTAAACTAGCACCATTCCATGCGTAGAGGTAAACCTTCTCCCATGTAGTAGGAGGCATAAACTTAACGGTCAAAGGTGTTTGTTGTGGTTCTTGGTAAGTGTAAGTAGCCTCTTGTACCTCAGAATCAACGCCATTGAGACTAGCATATGCCTTAACGGTAACTGTACCATCAATGCTGAATGCAGCTGTATATGTCTTTTTGGTAGCTGAAGTCTTAGGGTCAGAACCATCTACAGTATAATAGATAGTTGGTTTGCCTGTCAGTGCAATGGCTGTCATCTCAACCTCGTAGCTGGCTGTCTTATAGATAGCTGATGGAGTGATGCTCAATACTGGCACTTCAGCTTGGGTACTGGTATAATACATAGCGAAATTACCACCCTTGTATGCCAATGTGTAACCTTGTGGAGTGGTGTTGTAACCACTGTTAGGGCCTAGTAACAAACGAACAGAACCATGGTGACCAGTGATGGTCGCCTTGTAGTAGCCATTACCTGCCTCGTCGCTCACTTTAGATTCTGAGTGTACACCCGCTGCTTTACGCGCTAGTACCATCTTGCCAATTGCATCTTTGTATTTAGCCCAATGAGGATAGAATACGCATGGTACACCAGGCATTGATAAGATGAAAGCGTTAGCTCCTAAAACACGGTCTTTGTTGTAGTCTTCCATTGATTTGCCGCAACCTCCGATCTCGTCGTTGTTATCACGACCGCCTTGGCAACCGAAATAGGTGTCGTGGCTATCCACAAAGGTTACTGCAAACTTGCTTAAACCTGCGCCCAAGAGTCCTGAACCCTTACACTTGGTGTAGTCACCATCTGCAATACCTTGGATAGCAGAATACTTGGTGCTGAAGTCAAAGGCTAGTGTGTTCCAATTGACATCGTTGAGGTAACTCTTGATGTTATTCATGTCGCCATTCCAAAACTCTACTACAGAGAAGTAGTTGGCAGCGGCACTATTGTACATATCAATGTATTTACCTTTGAAACCTTGTGCATAGTCATAGCGCCAACCATCAAAACCAATCTCGTCTTTCATCCATTTGAGATAAGCCTTCATCATTTCTTGTACGCGTGGGTCAGCGTGTGCCCAGTCGCGTGCAGAAGCGTAGTTGTCTTGCATATTGTAACCACCATCATCGGTTCCGGTAGCTTTACCTTGCCATTCGCCTGCCTCTGGATTGTAGTTTACTTCATCGGTCTTGCATATCCAAGAAGCATCTGGTTGGAACATACCATATTCACCAAAGTTCTGTGGGTAGAAATCGCACCAAGAGGACTTGCAACCTGCATGGTTGATAACAATATCTGCCACTACCTTGGTGTTAGCAGCGTGCATGCGATTGATGAACTCGAGCAATTCTTTTTGTTTGCCCCAGTCTGAGTTTTGATTGCTATATTGTGTTTGGTGATAACCAGTACCACCCTCTGATTTACCTGATGGTGGCAACCATACAAGGTCAAAATATGAACCTATCTCACCAGATTGGTTCAATAGGGTAGACCATTTGGTGTTGCCTAATGTGGTGGTACCACTTATTACAACATCGCCAGGAGCGCCGTCTCTATATGAATCATAATAGAAAGCTTGGAGCATAACATCCTCGCATTCAGAAGGAACAGAACTACCATGAGCAGGTTTGATAGGCTCATCTTCGGTGAAGTTTCCTTGCAAACTGATGCTAGCACTATTGAAGCTAACCACTACATTGCCTTTGGTCTTTAACTCAAACACCACATTATCATCTACATCACCTACTACACCTTCTGGTGCGTTAGACACAGCACTGAAACCCCAGTTAGAAGCCCATGTACCGTTGGTAATCTTCATGCGATATACCACATCTTCAGCCAGGTCAGAGAAAGTGTGTGTGAAAGTGTTGTCTGCATTCTTGGTCATCTCAATAGCCGTCTCGCTCCATGCTTTGTCTGCACCTACGAGTTCTGCAGAACCAGTTATATAGTAACCTGCATTTGGATCTGGAGTAGGGGGAGTAACATTGCCGCAATTCTGTCCAGGACCGATATAGAGCATATCGTCCTCGTATTTCAATTTGATATAGAAATCATATGAACCTGCAACATTGCAGATAAGATGATCCGTGTTCTTAGTAAATTTTTGATATTCACCATATGGATCAATTGCGCACATCCATGATGCTCCACTACCCATGTCGTGAAGTTGTACCTTGTCACCCTGTTTCAAGGCTACGCAAGATACCAAATATTGCTCACGTCCTTGGTGATCTGTTTCTGATTGAGGAACCGCCTCTAATTTAGTAGTTCCGTTGATTAACAAGCCGTATGGTGCGGCGTTTAGCGAAATGCTACATAGCAGAACTGCTATTAAAAATAAGTAAAACTTTTTCATTTAGTATATGTTTTTAATATTATATTCGATTTTAGGTGTTTTGTGTTTTACCCCACAAAATTACTACATTTTTTTTAGTTGTGCAAATAAAAATGCGAAAAGGCTTATTTTTGAGTGCATTTTTTTACGCAAACGGTTGCATTCCGGACTACAAAATCAATGGTCCAATCCGCATAATCAAGGTGATAGATGCGATTGGGGTCGTTTTGGTAAGCAGGACGAGGATCTTGTGAGAGTATCTCATGCAGGATATCCCATGGACAACCCTTAGCAATAACATGTTGTTTGAGTGTCTCATCTATCTCGACGGCTAAATGGTACTCCTTGGACTCTTCGGCAAAACCGTTTAGTGCATCTGGATGACTGTCGGAGAAACTAAGATAAGGTTTAATATCGTAGATGGGTGTGCCGTCTAATAGATCCGCACCGCTGACAACCAATACCAGTCCTTCTTGACTTTCTTCTACACGCAGTAAGCGCACGCTGGTTAGTCCAATAGGATTGGGTCTAAATGGTGAACGCGTAGCAAACACGCCCATACGCTTGTTCCCTCCTAGGCGTGGAGGACGCACGGTAGGAGACCAATCTCCATTGCCTTTCGCCTTTAACCTTTCACCTTTAACCTCTTCGCCTTCACCCCTCATTGCTTCGTGAAATCCCCATAGCAACCATAGATGAGAATACTGCTCAATTCCTCTTAGGGCCTCGCGTACGCGATATGCAGGCGTAAATACAATACGAGTTTCGATGACCGAATCTTCGCGACTTTGACGAGGAATACCGAACTTCTGCGAAAAACCATTGCGTGCGTGAGCGATAATGTGCAAATCCATAGTATGTTTTTATTATAACCTCCTTAAATGCAGAAAAGACTTCAGAGTCCCTGAAGTCTTTTCTGTGTGGTGCCACCAGGAATCGAACCGGGGACACAAGGATTTTCAGTCCTTTGCTCTACCAACTGAGCTATGGCACCATTGATTATTACCAAATCGACTGCAAAGGTACTGCTTTTTTTTGAACTGACCAAATGTTTTGGGATTTTTTTTTAAAAAAAAGCAGTTTTTGCTATCTTTTATACTCTTAACTCAAGGATGCGAGGTATTTTTCGGCCTCCATAGCGGCTTTACAACCACTAGCAGCAGCTACAATAGCTTGGCGATAATGTGGGTCAGCGCAGTCACCTGCTGCAAACACGCCTGGCACATTGGTACATGGACTATGACCCTCTACTTTGATGTATCCTTCTGCGTCACGATCCAAGAATTCTGCGAAGAGATCTGTGTTAGGTTTGTGACCGATAGCGAGGAAGAAACCATCAATAGCTATATGACGAATCTCTTCTTCAGGCGTACCTTTCTTATATACGAGATCTGCGCCCTCTACTTTCGCCTCGCCAGTGAGTTGGAGAGTATTGTGCTCAAAGAGTACCTCTATCTTTGGATTGTTAAGCACGCGTTGTTGCATAATATCTGATGCGCGGAGATAAGGTTTGCGCACAATCATATATACTTTCTCACACAATCCAGAGAGGTAATTAGCCTCTTCACAAGCGGTGTCACCGCCACCTACAACGGCTACGGTTTTCTTACGATAGAAAAATCCATCGCATGTCGCGCACGCGCTCACACCACGACCTTTATAATCTTCCTCGGATTGAATTCCTAAGAACTTAGCGCTAGCACCAGTAGCGATAATGACCGTGTCTGCCTCGTAGAGTTGAGTATCCTCAACCCACACTTTCTTAGGAGAGCATGAGAAATCTACTTTGGTCACCATTCCTGAAACGAATTCGGTACCAAAGCGCTCGGCTTGACGACGCATGTCATCCATCATTTGATAAGGTTCTACACCATCTGGATAACCAGGGAAGTTCTCTACTTCGGTTGTGATCATGAGTTGGCCACCCACTTGTAATCCTTCGATGAGAACAGGGTGGAGGTTAGCACGCGAAGCGTATATCGCAGCGGTGTATCCCGCAGGGCCAGAGCCGATAATAAGACAATTCATATCGTTAATATGTAGTTTATATTGAAATTTTTGGCAAAGGTAGTGAAAAAAATGCAATCGTGCAAATATTTTTTGTGTGTTTGAGAAAAAAGTAGTACTTTTGCAACAAATTTGAAAAGGAAATACAAATATAATGAATCGACAATTACAATATATAATCTTGCTATTCTGTCTCTTGTTGACTAAATCTGTGCTTGCTGGTGAGTCTCAATCCAAAGTTTATCAGGGGTTTAGTGGCGGCATGATGGGACATGCTAGTTATTTGTTTGGCGTAAATCCAGATGCACCTATGACTTCAGAGGGAGTGTTGTGCTCGCCTCAAGGTGGTTCGTTCGGTTTAGGTGGTGCATTGCGTGTACATCTATGGAAACACTTACGTGTAGGAGGCGAGGGGTTTGTTTCTACGATGAATAGTGGAGCAACCAATATGAAACATATCTTGCAAGAGGGTAGTTATATTCGAACAGGTTGGGGTGGACTGATCGTCGATGCATGTTGGAGAAAAGAGAAAGTTTGGCCATATATTGGAGGCTCGATTGGTGGCGGTGCAATGCGCTCGTTATATGTGCTCAAGGGGAATCAAGATGATTGGGTAGCCGAAGATGCTGCTTGGTTGCATAAAACGTCATTTTTTTATGTTAATCCATATGTGGGCGTTGATTGGTGTATGACACAAAAGGTGCATATGACCTTTCGTGCGGATTGGTTGCTTGCTCTGAATAAAGGGGATTTAGTAATGCCAACAGGTCCTAGGTTATTGATTGGATTTATGTTTTGTCATTAAAAAATACTGCAAAATTTGTTTATTCCAGAAAAAAGCAGTAATTTTGCAGCCCGAAACGATAAAGAGGATAAATTTGACTGCTTGCGACCTCTATAAAAGAATGCTAAAAACTTGTACCACAAGCTTCAAACAGTCGGCTTGTGGATTTTTTTATCTAAACAAAATGAATTATTTATTTACATCAGAGAGTGTCAGTGAAGGACACCCAGACAAAGTGGCGGATCAAATCAGCGACGCCATTTTAGATCAATTTTTGGCGCTTGACGCTAATTCACACGTTGCTTGTGAGACGATGGTGACCACTGGACAGGTGATTGTGGCTGGTGAGGTTTCAAGCGAGAAATATGTGGATATCCAAGGTACTGTACGCAAAACCATCGCAGAGATTGGTTATACCAAGTCTGCCTATAAGTTTGAGGCGGAGAGTTGTGGTATCTTAACTGCATTACATGAGCAGAGTGCTGACATCGCGCGTGGTGTGGATGGCCAAGGAACTGAGAATGTTGGCGAGCAAGGTGCTGGTGACCAAGGTATGATGTTCGGCTATGCTACCGACGAAACAGAAAATTACATGCCTTTGACTCTTGATTTGGCACACACCTTAGTATATACGCTTGCGCGCGTGCGTAAGGAAGGTAAGGAGATGCTTTATCTTCGTCCTGACTCTAAGAGCCAAGTGACCATAGAGTATAACGAACAAGGTGAACCGCTTCGTATTGATACCATTGTGGTTTCTACCCAACATGATGAAGATGCTACTCAAGAGCAAATCAAGGAAGATGTGCGCCGTATTTTGTTGCCACGCGTAGCAAAACGAGATGCACGCTATGAAGAACTTTTGAAAGGTGATTTCAAATTGCTCGTGAACCCAACTGGTAATTTTGTGATTGGTGGTCCTCACGGCGATACAGGTTTAACTGGCCGCAAGATTATCGTAGATACCTACGGCGGTCGTGGTGCGCATGGTGGAGGTGCTTTCTCTGGTAAAGACCCATCTAAAGTGGATCGTTCTGCGGCTTATGCTGCTCGCTGGATAGCGAAAAACATGGTTGCAGCAGGTGTAGCTAAGGAGATGTTAGTGCAAATTAGTTATGCGATTGGTGTGGCAAAACCAGTAAGCGTGTGCGTAAATACCTATGGTACAGCCAAGGTCGCAATATCTGATGGAGAGATTGCACAAATCGTAAACGAGATGTTTGATCTTCGTCCACAAGGTATCATTGAAGCTCTGAAACTCAAACAACCAATGTACGAGGAGACAGCTCGTTACGGACATATGGGACGTACCAACGAGGTGGTAACCAAGACTTTTGTGGATAATGGACAAATCATTGAACGTGAGGTAGAGCTCTTTACTTGGGAGAAATTGGATCGCATAGAGGAGATCAAAAAAGCGTTTAGCTTATGAGCATAAAAAAACAAACTTGGCTTGTGTCTGCCATCGTGCTGCTAGCATTGGTGGTAGACCAAGTGTCAAAGGTCTATATTAAGACGCATTTCGAGTTAGGCGAGGCACGCGAGGTGTTTTCGTGGTTTTGGATAGCGTTTGTGGAGAACAATGGCATGGCTTTTGGTATAGAGTGGTTTAGCAAACTGCTGTTGACTTTGTTTCGCATTGTAGCAGTGGGAGTTATTGGTTGGTATATCCATCTAATGATTCACAAACAACAAGTACGTACGGGGTATTTGGCGACTATTGCTATGGTAATGGCTGGTGCGTTGGGCAACATCATAGACTGCGTGTTTTATGGTAAGATCTGGGGTTATGCTGGTTGGTTTCATGGTCGTGTAGTGGATATGCTATACTTTCCATTGATACGCAATGCAGCAGGTGAGTGCGTGTTTTTTCGTCCTGTGTTTAATATTGCCGATTCGTTCATTACTGTGGCGGTCTTTTTAATAATCTTGTTCTACCGCAAGGACTTAGATGAGAGTTTGAATCAGATTTTTCCAAAGAAAGAGAAATCTTGAAACCCTGAAACTTTGAAACTGTTTAACACAAAAATAGCATGCATAGCATGCATCTTATTGACGGTGATCGGTTGTCGTCCTCGTGGTGTGTTGTCTAACCGCGAGATGCGTAATGTGCTCTATGATTTGCATCGCGCAGATGGCGCATTGCAGGTGGCGGGCTATCACTATTCCCACGACCAAGAGCTGGCGGCCTATTATAAGAATGTGTTGGATAAGCATGGGATAACCCAAGCACAATTTGATTCGTCTTTAGTTTGGTATACGGATAATCCGCAGATTTTCAATAAGATCTATCCTAAGGTTATGGAGCGCCTTGATGCGGATTATGAACGCGAGAAGCAAATTCGTGAGGCGAAAAGAGATAAACGCTTAGCGAAAAATAAGCAGAAGAAACTCGATCTTAAAGTGGCAAAACAACAAATCCGTGAAAAACTAGATGTGTGCCAAAAAGGCTATCCAAATCCTTGGAAAGAGTGGCAGCCAAAAGAATTTTGCGAAAAAAATGTCGTAATATTTGGTCAATTGGAAAAAAAGTAGTACCTTTGCACGCTTTTTCGGGCGATTTGGTTTAACCACCTTTGAAACCCTTAAAACTTTTGAAACTTTTTAAACTAATATTTATATTAATTCGCCATGTTGGGCAGTGGGGCTCTCGGAGCACGTAAAGTTGTCTGTCGACATGGTCAAAACATTAAAAAACAAATGGATACATTAAGTTACAAGACTGTATCAGCTAACAAGGCAACCGTTCAAAAGGAATGGGTTGTTATTGATGCTGAGGGCCAAGTACTTGGCCGTATGTGCTCGAAGGTAGCTAAGCTCCTCCGTGGTAAGTACAAACCAAACTTCACTCCTAACGTGGATTGCGGTGACAATGTGATTATCATCAATGCAGACAAAGTGCAATTGACTGGTAACAAGTGGAATGATCGCGTATATGTACGCTACACTGGCTTCCCAGGTGGTCAACGCGAGATGACTCCTGCTCAATTGCTT
>JBGVEC010000093.1:0-3665 GCA_045119815.1 Paludibacteraceae bacterium
TTTAGATTGGAAGTCACCGTGCTTTGGAATACATGTTGGGTGGATTTGTGCGTAGCAAGGGTTAGCGAAGTAAGCACCGTGGCGGTACATTTGCATAGCAGCAGAACCGTTAGAAGCCATCGCGTTGGTAGAGAGGAAGAAAGCGTTACCGTAACCACCAGTAGCTACTACCACAGCGTGAGCGAAGTGACGCTCGATGCGGCCAGTAACGAGGTTACGTGCGATGATACCGCGTGCACGGCTCTCGCCATTCTCATCTTTGATAACTACTACGTCCAACATCTCGTGACGGTTGTACATCTTCACTTTGCCCTTACCGATTTGGCGGCTGAGTGCAGAGTAAGCACCGAGAAGAAGTTGTTGACCAGTTTGACCCTTAGCATAGAAGGTACGAGATACTTGCGCACCACCGAAAGAACGGTTGTCGAGCAAGCCGCCGTACTCACGAGCGAAAGGAACACCTTGAGCCACACATTGGTCGATGATGCTGTTACTTACCTCAGCGAGGCGGTATACGTTAGCCTCACGAGCGCGGTAGTCACCACCCTTGATTGTGTCGTAAAAGAGGCGGTAAACAGAGTCACCGTCGTTTTGGTAGTTCTTCGCAGCGTTGATACCACCTTGTGCAGCAATAGAGTGTGCACGACGTGGAGAGTCTTGGATGCAGAAGTTGAGTACGTTGAAGCCCATCTCTGCAAGTGATGCAGCAGCAGATGCACCAGCCAAACCAGTACCAACTACGATTACGTCAAGACGACGCTTGTTGGCAGGGTTGACCAACTTCTGATGGTCTTTGTAGTTAGTCCATTTTTTCTCCAATGGACCAGCAGGAATCTTCGCCATTTCAGGAGTGATTACCTGCGCAGTTTGTTTTTTTGTTGCCATATCTTGTCTTTAAACTTTAATCTTTAAACTTTCAACTTTCTTATGCGCAGAGCATGCCGATACCAACGCCGAGGTAGTAGAGAACTACTACAGCGAAAAGACCTACTACGAGGGTAGCTACGATAGCACCAATGCATTTAACGCGCTTCATCCATACGAGGTTGTTGAAGCCCATGGTGTGGAGAGCAGACCATACACCGTGACGGAGGTGGAACCATAATGCTACCAACCATACAAGGTAGAGCACGCAGTACACTTGACCCCAGATAGGAGTGGTGAAGAGTGCCTTAACAAGGCCAGCACCATCGGTTGGAGCGAACTCAGATACAGAGAAATTGTGCGCACCCAAGATGTGCATAATCTCGGTAAACTGCATCTTGAACCAGAAGTTAGCCATGTGGAGAACGAGGAAGCCGATAACGACGAAACCGAGCACCAACATGTTCTCTGACTCCCACTCAACGCCTTCGCGTTTAGCGGTAACAGCATAGCGATCTTTACCACGAGCCATACGGTTTTGAATGGTAAGGTAAAGTGCGTAAGCAAAGTGCAACACTACCAAGAAAGCAAGGCCAGCGGTTGCGATCAATGCATACCAGTTAGCTCCAAGAATAGAGCAGATTACGTTGTAGGCCTCCTCCGAGAATACCAACGCGAGGTTCATCGCGCCGTGGAAAAGCAAGAAGAAAACCAAAGCCAAACCGGTGATACTCATCACCAATTTACGGCCAATAGATGAATCTTTTAACCACATAAGTTTTTTGATTTTTGTTGTTTTTATTATTGTTTTATTGTATTTTTTGCCTAGTTTACGCAATCAACATGCAAAGGTACGAAAAATATCCGATGTGACCAAATCTTTTGGGCAAAATGTGTTGCAAAATATAAAATATGCTAAAAACAATGATAAATCTGCACTTTCGTTAAAATTACTTGCGTAATTGCTTTTTTTTTACTACCTTTGCACGCTAATTTTGGCTAAAAGTACACGATGAAAAGAAAATACTATATATTGTTGCTGTTGGTGCTGCTTCATGCCCCTTTGGTTGCGCAAATAGAAGGTGCTGGTAGTAGTGTTTATCATTTTTTGGGATTGCCAGCATCGTCTCGATTGAATGCTTTGGGAGGAGAGAATGTGTCCATTGCAGATGGGGATGTGAGTATGGCGGTGCTTAACCCTGCATTGTTGACCAGTCAAACAGATAAAGTGTTGCAATTGAATTATGCTTATTATTTGGCGGGTACAATGTTTGGTAGTGCGATGTATGGTCATAACTGGGGAGATAATTATTTTGCAGCGAGTGTTCATTATTTGGATTATGGTAGGATGGATTATGCGGATGAAGAGGGAGTGTTATCGGGCGATACTTTTACAGCGAAAGACATCTGTGTCAATTTGAGTTACGCTCGTCAGTTAGGCCCATTTTTCCGAGTCGGTGCTACAATTAAACCTGTTTTTAGCATATATGAGCGCTATAGCAGTTTTGCGTTGGGTGCAGATGTGGGTGGTCATTTTCAAACCAAGGATACAACTTTTCAGATGGGTTTGGTTCTGCGTAATATAGGTTGGCAATTGAAGGGATTGTATGAAGAGGATTATGATCAGCACACGGAGATGTTGCCTTTGAATTTAGAGTTTGGTATGTCATATCGTTTGCCTCATGCTCCATTGCGATTTAGCATGACATTGCACAACTTGCAATGTTGGAATATTGCCCCTATGAATACGGAAGCGACATGGTATGATATGTTGTTTAGACATACCGTATGGGCAATTGATATTGTGCCTAAGAGTGAGCGTTTTTATTTGACGGTTAGTTACAATCATCGTCGCCAAACAGAAATGTCAATGTCAGGCGTGCGTAGTATGGCAGGTTTTGCTTTTGGTGCAGGGTTGAAACTGTATAAGTTTAGATTAGGTTTTGCTATGAGTCAATATACGGCGAGTAATTTCACCTATCAAGTGTCATTGTCAACAGATATAAATAGTTTTTTGAAGTAAGTCAGTTATGGAGAATAAAATCATAGTGGCGATAGATGGTTATTCATCTTGTGGAAAATCTACTATAGCCAAAGCATTGGCTACATATGCGGGATATACCTATGTGGATACAGGAGCAATGTATCGAGCGGTTGCGCTCTATGCCTTGCGTGCGGGTATAGAGAATAATTTGTCCGATATAGAGGGAATGTTGAAGGATATTCGTGTTGGTTTTGTCAAAACCGCAGATGGACAACATGTGACTCTCAATGACGAAGATGTAGAATCTTATATCCGTACTTTAGAAGTGGGTAATTTGGCTTCACAGATCTCGACTATCAAAGAGGTTAGAGCTTTCTTGGTAGCCCAACAACAAGCTATGGGGGAGAAGAAAGGGATTGTGATGGATGGACGCGATATAGGTACGGTGGTATTTCCTAATGCTGAACTTAAACTATTTCTTACCGCTTCGCCAGAAATACGTGCAAAACGTCGTTTTATAGAATTACAAACCAAAGGTGAAAATCCTATATGGGAAGACGTGCTGGCAGATGTGAATGATCGAGATTATCGTGATACACATCGTGCCGAGAGTCCATTGCGCCAAGCAGAAGATGCTGTGGTGGTAGATAATGGTGGGATGACACGTGAAGAGCAGATGCAATATATTATAGAGGTGTTTAGAGGACGCTCGCAAGGCGAACTATAGGACGCCGCAAACGGCTATAGGTTATAGGCGAGGGATGATAATTACCATTGACGAATATTCTGGTTTTTGTTTTGGCGTGACGGCTGCTAT
>JBGVEC010000094.1:0-1654 GCA_045119815.1 Paludibacteraceae bacterium
CATAACGAAGGGTATTTCTCCCCGTCGCTTAGTTTCAATTGGAAACCAAACAACCGTTTTTCAGGAACGATTCGTGCTGGTCTTGGGCGCTCTCCGATGAGTCTCGATCTCATACACCCCGGATTAATAATGAGCAACTACCGCACGCTGAAAGCCGGATTAGAGCAGTTTTATAACTCATCATCGCAAAATGTTTCGGCTAACCTCAGCTACAAACATACCCGTTACGGCATATTCGCCAACGGAACGGTGTTGCACTCATGGACACACGTCCCTTATACGATGGTACAGCAACTCTACGGTGATTATGTGACATACAGTTATGCGGACAGCCCAAACGATGGCAAAATGTTGTTGGTATTGGGTAACATCGGCAAGACACTCGATTTCATGCGCGGAAGCTGCAATGTCAATGGCTCTTTCAGACGCAATGAGTCACACTTGTTCTCTCAGTCGAAAGCAGTAAACTCTGTAAGCAATGGCTGGAGTGTTGGCGGCAAGATAAGCGGCAACCCTTGCAGTTGGTTCAGCTTCGACTATCGCATAGATTATTCAGACAATCTCCTGACGATGAACGGGCAGAGCAAATCGTGGCTTTCCACATTGGAGAACGAATTGAGTCTGATATTCGTTCCCCACAGCAAATGGCAGTGGACTGTCAGCGGCGATCATTACTGCAATGAAATTACTGAACACAATTTTAAGAACGTGGTGATGGTTGACACAAAACTGACTTATCAGCTCAACAAGAGAATAGAGTTTTCAACTAGCATTACCAACATACTTGATAAGCGGACATACAACTTTACGACATACTCAGAACTGACTTCTTTTGAAAGTCAAAGGCAACTCCGCGGCCGTCAGATCCTATTTTCAATAATACTAAGAAAATAACAATATCAGATATGAAACATATATTCTCACTTATCTTTATCGCTTTTGCCATAACGGCACATGCACAGCAGCAAGCAGAAATAGAAGTCAGCTATATCGAATATCAGCCGAATATGCGTACTGGCCAAAAAGATGGTACTTCTCATCAATATATATTGCTTGCCAGGGGCGATTACTCAAAATTCTTTTCACCACGAACCGAATATCTAGACTCACTTAACTCCACTCCAGAGGGTAAGTCCAAATATCAGGAAATGGCACGCTCTGCATACTTGGGCGGCAAGATAGAAGATGTCCCTCGTGCAGATGGAAGCTATTACGTAGTAAGATCCGCTACAGACAACAAGCTTTATTATTACGATAAGGTTGGTACTGAAAGGTTTTGCTATGAAGAAGATATTCCACAACTGAACTGGGCAGTGGGCGACTCCACCAGAACAATTCTCGGATATGAATGTTTCTTGGCTTCTGCCGATTATCACGGAAGAAAATGGATTGTATGGTTTTCTCCTGAAATCCCAGTTGCCGCAGGTCCGTGGAAATTGCAAGGAGTTCCCGGGTTAATCTTAGAAGCAAGTACGGAGGATGGGCTATATCGTTTCGTGGCTGACGGAATACAGCAAACAGAAAAACTGATTTCCCCTATCTACCTTGCTAATGAATACGAGAAAACCGACCGAGTCAAATTCCTGAAAGCCAAGCGTGGATTTATGGATAATCCTGTTGGAGCTATTAATGCTCAATTCAGTGGATCCGGCGT
>JBGVEC010000095.1:0-2990 GCA_045119815.1 Paludibacteraceae bacterium
AACGTATGATTTGTTATGCATAACCAGCTGATTTGCTGGCAAATATAGAAATCAAAACCGTTCGCCCCTAAAACTACCCCTAACTATCTAATTATCAGTATTTTCAATGAACTATTTATAAATTTTTAGTGGACACTAATGAGTGTACATAAAAAGACAAGGTGTTAAGTTGTTACTTTAATTTTGTTTAAGTAGCCCTAATTGGTCTTAATTAGACTACATAGAAGACTACATGAGAAGAGTAGGATCTTCGAAAAATTAAAGTTTAGACGAGTTTTTTACGGATAATCCGTACTTGTCTAACAACTTAACACCTTGTCAATCAATAGTTTTTGGAATACCTATTTATATATTCCGTAAAAAGGGCTACCCGCTAGGATTGTCTTTTCTTGTCTTTACACTTATTATATCACTTGCTTGAATTTAAGTTTCTCAAGGCTGGAGATAGGGGCTTGAGTTCTATGATTTCAAGGGCACCATAGTAATACTTAAATTGGAGATTGGTATAATATGAATTGAAACGGCTGAGCAATTCGCTGTCCTGGGTACTGTTCTGAAAGGATTGAGACACGGACGAGAGCTGCTCCATAGCCTTAGCCAATTCCTGATAACATGCATCCTGATACATGATGGCGGACAAAGTATCGATGACTGGCTCATATATCTCCGCCATCCTTTTATCTATATCCTTACATATGGAATCTGCAAAATGTTCTCTCTGCACTGCCTCTTCCTGCACTGACTGAAGTGCACGAAGTCTGCTTCCAGTGGAATACAAACAAAATAAAAGGATAACAAGGAGTACTCCGAAAATGACGGGTAAGACATTCCTCCTTCGCGAGAGTGCCTTCTGGATCTGAGCGACAACTGCATATCTTTTCTGAGGAATCGGATTGCAAGCTCTGGATGTTATGGCGGAATAACGTTTCCCGAGGATATCCCTCATGAGAAGTCCTAAAGAGTATATGTCGCTTCTGCAGTCGGTCTGTTTGTTCGCCTTTAGTTCTGGGGACGCATATTGAGGAGTACACCCCAGTCCTTTATATAAGAAATATGCATCGTTGTCAGACAGTCCGAAATCGATAATCTTGAGAGTATTATCAACTCTGCTTATTAGAATATTCTCAGGCTTGAGATCATTATGGACAATACCTTTCTTATGTAGATATGCAACTGCATCGAGTAATTGGTCGACTGCTCTTTGTCGAAGCTTTCTAGAAGGATTTTGGGCAAGGAACTCTGTAAGAGTATAGCCATCAATATATTCCATCACAATACCAGGCCCCACTGGTGTGACTTCTTCAAAGGTAAAGACCGATACGATATATGGATGGCTCAACGCAATTGACAACTCGTACTCACGACGAATCAGATCCGCATAAGTTCCTGATTCACCCTTCGCTGTCTTGATAATGAAGTATTTCCCAGCGCGCGAAACTCTATATAGACAACTCACTGTCCCGTTCTTTATCAGAACAGGGTCACAATATTCGCTTGATATTGGTTCAGCCAGATGTATTGGCCTTAACTCGGAATTGTCGCTCATTTCTTGTCTTTTATTGTCTTCCTTTGGGAGTAATTGCACCGTCAAATATAATTATTTATTTTTGTCCTGCTATGAATATCAAGATAGACACACCTCAAATCAGCCTGTTAAAGCAAGCAGTAGAAAGAACCATTGATTTCCCTCTTTCCACCCATGGTGACTTCCTTCGACTTTCTGCCGGAATTGAATTCACCTTGCGAGAGCATATGTCGGAAAGCACATTGGAAAGGCTTTGGGGCTATTCTACCCGTCATTACGACACAGTTTCTGTCAGAACTTTAAATGTTCTGGCCCGCTTTGTCGGCTATCATGGCTGGGACGACTTCTGCAAAACTTCAGAACAAGCTGAATCAGAGTCTGAGTTATTCATAGACAATGCCATATGCTCGGCGGATCTGAATGTCGGAGATAAACTGAGAATCGGTTGGCCGCCTGACCGCATCTGCATAATTCGTTATCTTGGCGACAACAACTTCATAGCTGAGGAGACCGCAAATTCAACAATGCAGCCAGGAGACACTTTTTCATGCATTCAGATCCAGAAAGGACGACCACTGCACCTTGATAATTTCCGGAAAGCCGGATCATCAGAAAAATTAAGATACGTAGTCGGAATCAATACCGGCTTGACTATATTGGAAGTTATCTCATAAACATGAATGGTATGGTCTGCCCTTCTCCTGTTCAAGTTGCATCAGTTTCATTCTCAGGAGTCAATCGTGGGAGTTCTTTCCATCCTATGCGTTTCGACTGCTTTGTCAGCTCTTGCTCCACCTTGAGGATAAGGCCATCAGGTGCGGTATGGACCCTATAGTTGATCATTTTGTCAGTTGATGGATGATAGCAGATTACCCATATCATTTGTTCATCCTTGATACGAACCTTATACTCTCTGAGCTCAAATTCTTCATCAATATAGTTAGACAAGATTTGTTCATGGAATTCGATATACTCAGCGTCTGATTCTAATCCTTCGACATGCTCTTTAGCACGTTTCCTATCAGCTTTGCTACCTTTCATGTCAATGTAGATTTTCAAGTACTCTGCCCCGGGATTCTCATTGTACTTTGCCTCTGCTGCAATAAATGCACGGTGAGCCCATACGTAACTAGAATCATAACACACGAGCAGAGTAATGAGCACAGAAAGAGCAGAAGACATTATTCCTGTCAGATAGACTTTGATCTTGCCTGTATTGGCGATGGCCTTCCATATTTTATCCCATCGCAGGTTCCAATGATCAAATTTGTCTCTTAGATCTTCCAGCATCGTTCTATCCTCTTCAGATAATTTTGCAGGGTCAACACTGACTTTTACGCCCTTCTCTATCACGGCAGCAGCGTCAGCTAATCTTGCATTGTACTTTTCTGTCTGATCCTTGAACGAGTTGATTTCTTTACGAGTAGCTACCAATGCCGGTAGCTGGTCGCTTATAGATTTAAGA
>JBGVEC010000096.1:0-24073 GCA_045119815.1 Paludibacteraceae bacterium
GCTCTTTTGACAACCCTCCTCGGTTTGATCATCGCTATTATTCTTCAAGTATTCTACAACTACATCCTCAGCTTGATCGAGGGTCTCGTTAATGAGATGGAGGATAGCTCTATCAGCCTCCTCGACCTCGTGGTTGAATACGACGCAGCACAAAAGAAATAATCTATTTTGCATTGTGCAGAACTCCTATTGTTAAACTTGCAAAATTTTAGATTATTATGAAGAATTATAAATTGATACCAAAGGTAACCTTGCTCGTTCTCATGCTCGTTGGCATCCTCGCTGCAGTGATGTTCTTCGTGGGTGGTTCAGAGGGTTCATTGGAGGTAGCTGGTGACTTCTTGAATATCCCTAAGTTCACCGACACTCTCCTCTATTGGATTTACGTGCTCGTAGCACTTGTTATCCTTGTTACTTTCGGCTTCGTGATTGCTAAGCTTGTTGAGACTTTCAAAGTAGATCCTAAGCGTGGTCTCACCTCCGTGGGTGTAGTGCTTGCTGCTGTGGCTCTTTGCGTTCTCTGCTGGTTCTTGGGTAGCCCTGACAAAGTGGAGATCCTCGGTTATGAGGGTACTGACAATGTGGGTAACATGGCTCGCATGAGTGATGCTATTATGTATCTTGTTTACATCCTTACCGCTTCTACTGTAGCTGCTTTGGTTTGGGGTGTAGTATATACTAAAGTTAAAAAGTAATTGTAGTTATGGCAAAGAAGATTCCAGAGATTAACGCCAGTTCCATGGCTGACATCTCGTTCTTGCTGCTCATCTTCTTCTTGGTGACCACCTCTATGGATGTGAATCAAGGTTTGGCACGTCGTTTGCCTGCACCTATTCCACCTGATCAAAAGATCGAGGACACCGATATCAACAAACGTAACTTGTTTGTTGTGAAGATCAACTGGGAGAACAAACTCCTCGTGCAAGGTCAAGAACTCGATGTTAAGCAACTGCGCGCTAAGGCGAAGGAGTTTATTGCTAATCCAAACGACGATGTCAATATGCCTAAATTGGTTGAGGAGGATTTTGGTGCTCCATTTGGCATGGTCAAATATGCAAAAGAACACGTAATCTCTGTGCAAAACGACGCAGATACACAGTATCAAGCATACTTGGAGGTGCAAAACGAACTCGTGGCCGCCTACAATGAGTTGCGCGAAGAATGTGCGCAAAAGTATTTTCACAAGGCTTACTCAGAGCTTGAGGAAGATCAACAAAAAGTAATTGCTAAGATCTATCCACAAAAGATTTCTGAAGCGGAACCTAAAAATTATGGTAAGTAATTATGGCAAAGATTCGTAGAAATGATAAACGCGAGATGCCTGCACTGAACACTAGCTCATTGCCAGATATCATCTTTATGTTGCTCTTCTTCTTCATGTCTGTAACATCTATGAAGGAGGTTACCTACAAGGTTCAGATCAAAAACCCACAAGCTACTGAGCTGACCAAGTTAGAGAAAAAATCCTTGATTCGTTATATCTATGTAGGTACTCCTACTGCTGAGTTCCGTAAACAATACGGTGCCGAGACGCGTATCCAATTGGACGATGCTTTCGCTGAGGCGAACGAGATCGGTGATTATATCATCAACGAGCGTTCTTCTATGAAAGAGTCTGACCAAGGTTTGATGACCGTGTCTATCAAAGCTGACAAGGAGACAAAGATGGGTATCATAGCAGAAATTAAGCAAGAACTTCGCCGTGCATACGCACTGAAGATCAGCTATGCTGCTACACAACGTACATCGTACTAAGTAGATATCGACTTCGATTTATAGATAACAAACAGCCTGACCCAATGGTCGGGCTGTTTGTTGTTTGATGGGGCTGCTTGTATTTGATTTAGACCAATAAATCATCTATAAAACTGCAAAATTTGCATATGTCAAAAAAAAGTTGTACTTTTGCACGTTATTTGATAAATTGCAGTAATGCGTCTGAAAAGTGATGTCAATATTAAGAATCGTCGTGCCTCGTTTGATTACGAGATACTAGATCGCTATGTGGCTGGTATTCAGCTGTATGGCACGGAGATCAAGTCTATCCGTGAGAGCAAGGCATCCTTGGTGGATACCTACTGCCAGTTTGTGGGGAGTGAGTTATGGGTCAAGCAGATGCATATTGCTGAATATCGTTTTGGTAGTTATACCAACCACGAGGCGAAGCGTGATCGCAAATTATTGATGACAAAGAAGGAACTTCGTAAACTTGAAAAACAAGTCAAGGACACAGGTAAGACCATCATTCCGCTCCGCCTCTTTATCAACGAGCATGGTTTAGCCAAGATGGAGATTGCCCTTTGCCAAGGTAAACACACCTACGACAAACGCCAAGCCCTGCGTGCCGCCGACGACAAACGAGAAATGCAAAGAGCTTTGAAACGATAACCTTCTGCTTTTAAAACTCTTAAAACTCCTTCAACTTTCCCTTAGATGTTACCAATAGACTTCATAGAATCATTACACAGCCAGATGTCTCCTGAGGAGGTGCAGCAGTTGTGTCAAGCGCTGGAAACGGAACCAGTCGTGTCTATCCGATTGAATGATAAGATAGACTACTTGACTTTTGATGCGGACACCGAGGAGGTGCCTTGGCACGTGGACGGATACTACCTCAGCCGTCGTCCACAGTTTACGCTTGATCCGCTCTTCCACGCGGGTTGTTACTATGTGCAGGAAGCGAGTAGTATGTTCCTTGGCGAGGTGTTGAATCAATATGTCAAGCATGATAGCATCGTGCTAGATATGTGCGCAGCACCAGGCGGCAAATCCACTCTCATTAGCCAGTATCTTGGCGAGGAGGGTTTGTTAGTGAGCAACGAGGTCGTGCGCCAGCGTGTGTTTGTCCTCTCTGAGAATATCCAAAAATGGGGCAATGGCAATACGGTGGTGACACACAATTATGCAGCAGATTTTGGTAACAAATTGCAGAACCTTTTCGACTGTATCTTAGTGGATGCCCCATGTTCGGGTGAGGGCATGTTCCGCAAAGATGCGGGGGCTGTTGAGGAGTGGAGCCCAAAGAATGTCCAAGAATGTGTCGCTCGTCAGTGTGAGATTTTGGACGATGTGTGGGACGCACTCAAACCAGGTGGTGTATTGATTTATTCCACTTGCACGTTTAACCAAGAGGAGAACGAGCAGAATGTCAAATGGATCATCGAGGAGTTAGGGGCAGAACTACTGCCTATAGCCTATGACCCTACTTGGGGGATTGTGGAGGGTAATCCTGGCTACCATTTCTATCCTCATAAGGTGAAGGGCGAGGGATTGTATATGTGTGCTTTGCGCAAGTTGGGTGCACCTGCTGCTTTCCGTATGCCTAAATCCAAGGTTCAAGCACCCAAAACCAAGGTCGATGGCGAAGTAGAAATGCGCACTTGGCTCAAGCACCCAGACAGATGGGTCATTCGTCAGCAAGATCGGTTTATGTCCGCTTATCCTGCTAAATACAAGGAGTTGATTGAGTATATCTCTACGCAGTTTATCTGTATCAGTACGGGTTTTGGTATTGGTGAGTTGAGAGGTAAGGGCGTAGCGCCACAGCACTCCTTGGCTATGCTCAAGGACCTCAACAAGCAAGCTTTTGTGTGTGCCGACTTGACTTTAGAGCAGGCATTGGCATACTTGCGTAATGAGGCATTGGTATTGGAGGGTGTAGCACAAGGTATGGTGCTGGTAACCTATGATGGAGTGCCATTGGGTTTTGTGAAGAATGTCGGAAACCACTGTAATAATCTCTATCCTAAGGAGTGGCGAATACGTAAATTGTAAACTATCTTTGCAGTTGTTTGACTAAAATGTACTTCGACGAACTACCCTTAGCAGATGAGGTGCTTGACGCCCTCTGGGATATGCACTTTGACGAGTGCACTCCTGTACAAGAATATACCATACCCGTTATCCTAGAAGGTCGCGACGTGATATCCTGTGCCCAAACCGGCACGGGCAAAACTGCCGCTTTCATTCTTCCGCTACTCACTAACCTGCTCTACGACACCCACGATCCTAACAAACTCAACGCCATCATCATGACACCCACCCGTGAGCTTGCCCAGCAGATCGACCAACAGATGGAGGGATTTGGTTTCTATGTGCCCTTCTCATCAGTAGCCATCTACGGTGGCAACGACGGCGGAGCTTGGGGTACCCAGTCCACTGGACTACAAAAAGGCGCCGACATCGTCATTGCCACCCCAGGACGACTGCTATCCCTGATGAATATCTATAACATCGATTTCTCAGGTGTCAAATACTTTATCCTTGACGAGGCAGACCGCATGCTAGACATGGGTTTCTATGACGATATTATGGCGGTAGTCAATCGACTGCCTAAAGATCGCCAAACCATCATGTTCTCTGCCACTATGCCTGCTAATATCCGCAAGATGGCGAAAGCCATCATGAACAACCCCGCCGAAGTGCAGATAGCTGTATCACGACCACCTGAGAGTATCCGACAAATGGCAGTGGATATCTTTGAAGCTCAGAAAACTGCGTTTATCGTTCAGAAGTTCAGTAGTTCAGGGGATCAGGAGTTGAAGAAGGTGATTGTGTTTGTTGGAAAGAAACAACGAGTCAAGGAACTCACGCGCGCACTACGCGCGAACCATATAGATGCGCGCGCGATGCACTCAGACCTAGAGCAGAAAGAGCGCGACGAAGTGATGCTAGATTTCCGTAACAACAAGGTGGATGTCCTCGTGGCCACTGACATTGTCTCTCGTGGCATTGATGTGGACGATATTCCATTGGTCATCAACTACGACGTACCACGCGATGCTGAAGACTATGTACACCGCATCGGCCGCACAGCACGTGCGGAGAACAAAGGAGAAGCCCTCACCCTAGTTTCACCAGAGGATAAACACTTCTTTAATAAAATAGAGAGATTTTTACAAAAATCTATCGAGCGCCTTCCTTTGCCTGCTTCGCTCGGAGCTGCTCCAGATAGTAGCGTATGTTCGCTTGCTGCTGACGAGCCCAAGCGGTCTTCAAAGCACCGAAAAGGCGGCAAGCCTCATTGGCATAATCGCAAGCCAAAGAATAATCGCCCAAAAGCTCGTAAGCAATAGCTATATTCGCCGTAGCCACCGCTGCGGCTTTATTATCCTTACCTTTAACCTTTAACCTTTCGCCTTTCGCCTCTTCATTGGCAACTTGTTGCCAATGATAAATAGCCTCCTCCCAACGTTGATAGCGGAAAGATTGCAAACCAGCTTTTATGTGTGTATCATCTATATCGTATAGATAACGAGAGACAGCAACCCAAGAATGTACAAAACTTTTACCCAAACCCTCTCCCAATGTGCTAGCTAAATACAATAACGCATCTTCGCGATTAGGTAATTGGTTAAGAGCTTGAGTACGTGTATATTCTACCTTACTCTCCCATAGCAATGTATCAGCATACGACAATGTTTGACTTCTTCGAGTAGCATCTGCAAAATACATACTCCAATGAGATTGAGCAAAAGCTTGCATATAAGCATATTGTCCACCTTCATCCGTCTGGAATGCCTCTAGTACATCATACAATACAAGTTGGTTCAATACCAACAGTGCATCTACCTCATAGGTCTGGATCAAGTTTTGAACTTGACTAGCAGACAAGGATTGACGGGCATAATAATTAGTCGAAGTGTTTTGCGACACATCCAACAACTCAACCGCATCAAAGTCGCCACTCTCATCCAAAGTTTGTGTGAGAGAAAACAAACTATAGAGCAACGCTTTATTCAAAGGAATAGATATACCACTCTTGTGGTCCCCATCCAACACCGTCGAATGACCAAAATCATTGGGCTGTACTAGAGCATTGTTGACCACCAGCACGCTCCGCACTCCGCGCAACTCTTTGCGCTCAGCATCTCGATATTCGTCAATGGTAAAGTGCCACTGCTGAGCTACTATTGGCGCAGCCAATAGCAGCATAAATAGCAGTATAGAATGTTTAATTCTCAAAACGATTCAATCTGAAGGTTATTACTTCTCCCAGCCGTCAAAGACCTCTGGACCATAGACATTATCCTCGTTCTCGTCGTGCAACGGAGCCCACAACTGAGCGAAGAATGGGTTCTTCTTAGCCACCTTATCCCATTGCCATGGACGAGCGTTTGGTTCATCTTTATATGGATATGGCATACACTCCTCACACCAGTGACCACCTAGCAACACAAGGCGTGGGGTAGCGGTGAAGGTGTGTCCCTCGGCGCATTGCCACTCCAAAGGAGTGTCCCAGTCGCCTTGCACCATTTCGGTTGATATGCATTTGCCACCACGGAAGGCTGCGGCTTTTTGCATGTCCTCAATTGTGAACAATGCTTTAGGCTTTTGCTCGTCGTAACCATGGTCGAGGAGAGTATATTCCTCGCTATTGTGTGAGAGATCAGTATGCTTCCAGTCTGGAATAGCCTTATATGCCTCCAAAGTGCCATAATATGCGCTGATGCGCTCGGTCTTGTTGTGCTTGATCCACCATTGTGTACCATGTTCCTTGGACATTGCCATAGCGTACATAGCGAGCTTCACGCAGCGAGGGAACAACTTAGCAATCTTAGTCTTTGCTGCAAAACGGATACCCGCAGGTACGGTAGGAGACTGAGCCATCTTCTTGAAATACTCCTTCACAGGCATGTTCTCGCGGAAGTGCAAGTAGTTTTCCAAGCGGTCGCCATCGATATACCACATACCGTGGAAATTGCGTGTGGTGAACCAGTTGGCATTGAAGATCTTCTCTGGGCGTGGGCAGCCGATAGCATCTAGGAGCAAGCACTCAAACTCGTAGTTGGAGATGCGGTACTCTTGACCAGAGCCGATATTGTAGTAGTTCTTCCAGAACTCCTCAGGCACCTCGTCGCGGCATACACGCTCCAAGAGGCGTCCGCTATCCTCTACAGTAGCCCACTCCAACACGCCACGGATTGGCACATGGAACATAATTGGGTCGTAGTTCTTCAAGATAGCAGGATATAGGATACCCGATTGGCGAAGTGCAACCCATTGCTTGATAGGCGAGTTGGTAATAATACGCTCTGCCTGCGCTTTGGTCAAACCGTAGTGATCGTATGCCGATACGCAGATAGGGTCGCCAGCACGTCCCCAATGCAGAGGCTCGCGGCGGTCACCCATCTGAGCGACACTACCGATATACACCACTTTCGGTTGCTTGTCCTCTGGTTGAGCAAGAACAGCATCGCGGATATTAGTCGCCGCAGAGATATTGGTGCGGAGAGTAGCCTTAGGGCGGTAATCCGCTTGTGGCGAAACCATACCACCCACATGGAGGACAATATCAGCACCCGTAACACCACGGAGAATATCATCGTAGTTGGTGAGATCGCCCCAAACGACTTCAAGTTTATCAGCGTAAGGAGCAAGGAGTTCTTTGTTTTTGGCGCTAGGACGTGCTAGAACGCGGAGTGTGTATTGGTCTGGGTAGCGGAGAATCTCTTGTACTCCGGCGAATCCCATAGTGCCTGTGGCACCTGTAAGGAAGATGGTTTTCATTGTTCTAGTTATCTAGTTGGGCTAGTAGTACTAGTAGCACTAGCAGTACTAGTTGGATGAATATTTCAATTTATTTTTTAGGATGGACAAGTTGGTTCCACTTATGTTTGGCGAACTGCAAGGTGTTGTTGATGAGGAACATACCCCAGTGTTCATTTTCTTCAGCTGCTGAGTCCTCCAAGTACTGTTCGGTGGCTTCAGCTGCGCTATCCGAAATGATGAGCAGTTGATCGCCGACCTCTAGTTCGCTAATGCCCGTTGGTACAAAGAAATCTTCTCCACGGCGCACCATAATCACCAACAATTGCGTATCGAACTTAATATCTTTCAAGGTGTTACCATTAACGAGCATCGCTTCGGTAACTTCCATCTCAGTAGCTACAGACTCTACTTCTTCAGGGAGGTCAATATCAAAATGTTGGAGTTTCTTTTGCTCTTGAGGTGGGGTAGTAAGGCGTAATTTTTTTGCCATTGCCGAGAGTGATGTACCCTGAGCAAGTAGAGAGATAATAGTACATAGGAAGACAACATTGAAGATAAGGTCAGCATGTGGTACTTCGTGTGCCTTACACATGATGGCAAAAATGATAGGTACAGCACCTTTGAGTCCTACCCAACTGAGCATGAACTTGTCGTTACTGCGGTATTGCTTAAAAGGTATCATACAAAGGAATACCGACAATGGACGAGAGATAAAAATCATGATGATACTGATAATCATACCAGCAAGGAGAACCTCTAGTTGGAAAAGTTCGTGTGGACGAACCATAAGACCTAAAACAAGGAAGATAACCAACTGGCTGAGCCATGTGAGTCCGTCAAAGAAACTACGTGTTTGTCGTTTGCGGGTGAACTTGCTATTACCAATCACCAGACCTCCGATATATACAGCGAGGTATGTATTACCTTTGAGATAATAGGTAGCAGAGAAGATGAAGATACACGCAGTGAGCACCATGATAGGGTAGAGCGACTCGTTGGATAGTTGAGCTTTGCGCATGAGACTAACTACGCCCTTACCAAAGAGGAAACCCATAACTGCACCCATAACCAATTGTACCACAATATCTTGTACTACGGTGAGTGCTGTGACATCGCCTTGGGTGGCTGTGACTACACCGATAAGCGTGGTGGTAAGTACATATGCCATGGGGTCGTTGGCACCTGACTCAAGCTCTAATAACGGACGGAGATTGTGCTTTAGCCCAATACCATTGGTGCGGAGAATAGAGAAGACGGATGCAGAGTCAGTAGATGACATGGTGGATGCCATGAGCATGGCTACAGGCAAAGTCACACTCGCGATAGCACTAAACCAACCAAAGACATAATAAATAATCACGCCCGTGATAAGCATAGTGAGCAGCACACCGATAGTAGCTAGAGTGAGTCCTGGATTGATGACAGGACGAATATCCGAAAGTTTGGTGTCCAAACCACCCGAAAAAAGGATGATACAGAGCGCTATAGTACCGATAGCTTGAGCAGAGCCGACATTGAGCATATAACCTACGCCATCTTCATTAACTAGCTTGCCTAATCCATCAGGACCAAAGAGCATACCTACTGCCAAGAATAGCAGCAAAGCAGGTACACCAAATTTATAGCCGATTTTATCGGTGAAAATGCTCGCAAAGAAGAGCATTGAGAGTACGAGGAGAATGAGTTCGACTTGCATGAGTTCGACGTTCTAAGGGTTCTAAAGGTTTTAAAAGTTCTAAGCGTTATTCTACATGAAGTATTTGCTTGATGGCTTCTTGCCAGTAGTCGAATTCATGGTAGCCCTGTGCAATGCGAGGACCACCTTCCATTGGGCAGAAAATTACAGTAGGATAGCTACGCACACCGAATAATGCTGCTACTTCAGGCTCTTTTTCTGCATCAAGGGTATAGACATATATCTTGCCCTCATATTGTTTGGCTACTTGCTCCAGAATAGGGTGCAACTTCTTGCACCAACCACACCATGTGGTGGAGAAATCTATCAAGCAAGGTTTATCGCCTATATATTTCCATTGAGGTTGCTGACCCAATGTCAAATCATAGAAGCAAACTTTTTTCTTAAAGTCTGCTGTAGAAAGGTATGTGAGCCCCTCGGCGTAGGTGAATAGCGCAAAAATCGCCATAAAAATAGTAAAAAATACTCTTTTTTGCATAATTTTAGTCAATTTGGGTGCAAAGTTACAAAAAAAATCGTAACTTTGCAAACTTTTTTGATATAAGGATGATAATTTCGGATTTGTATAGTGCGTTAAAGCCTTTTATAGAGGCAACTCCAAAAGGGCAGGTGTTTGTATTGGTGGACAGCAATACAGCTGCAAAGTGTATGCCAATTTTGTCCGAATCCATCGGATGTGTTCCTCATCAAATAATCGTGATAGCGGCTGGTGAGGCGAATAAGAATATAGCAGTAGTGCAGCAGATATGGGATGCGTTGCTGAAGGGAGGAGCTACTCGTAATGCCTTATTAATCAATTTGGGTGGCGGTATGGTGACGGATTTGGGAGGATTTGCTGCGGCTACCTATATGCGTGGAATACGTTATGTGAATGTACCTACCACTTTGTTAGCGATGGTGGATGCATCATCTGGTGGGAAGACTGGGTTTGATTACAGGGGTGTGAAGAATTTGGTGGGGTGTTTTGCTCAGCCTGAAGCTACGTTGGTGTATCGCCCTTTTTTGGATACCCTACCAGTAGATGAATGGTTGAGTGGTTATGCAGAGATGTTGAAGCATGGATTGTTGGATAGTGTAAGTCATTGGTCTAAGTTGTTGGAGTTAGATGTAAATGATCCAAAATGCTCGATTTCATCGGAATTATTGGCAGCGAATATGGCTGTTAAGGAGCATATTGTGGCGACTGATCCAAAGGAGAAAGGAGAGAGAAAATTATTGAATTTTGGTCATACGATAGGTCATGCTATAGAAGAGGTATATGTCTCTGAAGGGCGTGAGGTGAAGCATGGGTATTGTGTATTGTGGGGTATGGTGGCAGAGGTGTATTTGAGCGTGGTGAAGTTAGGGTTGGATAGGCATATTTTGACTCAGTTAAGTCATTTGATGATAGCATATTATGGTCGTCCAAAATGTGATTGTCGTCAGCGAGATAAATTGGTGGATTGGATGCGTAAGGACAAGAAGAATAGAGTGAGTGATGAGATTCATTTTACGTTGTTGCGTGGGATAGGTGATGGAGTGTGGGATCAGACGGTGAGTAGGGCGGAATTGGATGAAGCATTGGAGTATTTGTTTAGTCTTTAGTGAATGTATATTGGTAATGAGGGTATACCAAAGGTATACTAAAGGTATACGAATCCTACGGTAAAATAGGGGTAAGGGTGCGGAAATAATATTTGTTTTAAGGCCTTGAGTGATTTTTGCAGACAAAATTGAAATTCCGAAATTGTCTATAAGGCTGTTTTCTTTCGATTAGAGCGTATTTCTCAAATTTTTCGTAAAATCTATTGTGTATGTGAAGAAAAAGTTGTATCTTTGCATGCTTTTTTGTGCTACTATAACTAGTTATTACTAGTTGGGCTAGCTAACGAAACAGAAAATAAATAAATTATCAAACATATGGAAGAATTGAATCAACAAGTAGAACAACAAGAGAAGTATGATGGCTCGAGCATTCAAGTGCTCGAGGGTCTGGAGGCAGTGCGTAAACGCCCTGCGATGTATATTGGCGATATTTCGCAAAAGGGTCTTCATCACTTGGTATATGAGGTGGTGGATAACTCTATTGACGAGGCATTGGCAGGTTTCTGTAGCAATATCGAAGTGATCATCAACGAGGATAACTCTATCACCGTACAAGATAACGGTCGTGGTATTCCTGTGGATATTCACCCAAAAGAGAAGAAGAGCGCGTTGGAGGTGGTAATGACCGTATTGCACGCTGGTGGTAAGTTCAACAAGGACAGCTATAAGGTGTCTGGCGGTTTGCACGGTGTGGGTGTGAGCTGTGTGAATGCACTCTCCACTAAACTGCACGTAGAGGTTCGTCGTGATGGTAAGATCTACGCACAAGATTATGCGACTGGTAAGCCATTGGCTCCTGTAAGCGTGATTGGCACATATGGCGAGGGCGAAGGCACAGGTACGAGAGTACAGTTCTGGCCTGACGGCAGTATCTTTACGGAGACTGTGTATAAGTACGAGATCTTGGCCAACCGTATGCGTGAGTTGGCATACTTGAATGCAGGTGTGCGTATCAGTTTGATCGACCGCCGCGAGAAGAACGAGGACGGAAGCTACAAGGGCGAGGTGTTCTACTCTGAGAATGGTTTGAGCGAGTTTGTTCGTTATATCGACAGCAACCGCACTCCGCTGATTAGCGAGGTGATTCACTTGAATACGGAGAAGTTTGGCACTCCAGTAGAGGTGGCAATCTTGTACAATACCGATTTTACTGAGAATGTATATTCGTATGTGAACAATATCAATACCATCGAGGGTGGTACCCATGTGGCTGGTTTCCGTGCGGCATTGACTCGCGTAATGAAGAAGTATGCCGATGAGAGCAAGATGCTCGAGAAGGCTAAACTCAAAGACAAAGATGGTAATGCCAATATCGATGCCAACGACTTCCGCGAGGGTTTGACCGCTATTATTAGTGTGAAGGTGGCAGAGCCACAATTCGAGGGTCAAACTAAGACAAAGCTCGGTAACTCAGAGGTAGCGGGTATGGTGTCTTCGGCGGTAGCAGAGGCATTGAGCAACTACTTGGAGGAGCATCCAGATGATGCGAAGAAGATTGTAGAAAAAGTGATCTTGGCTGCTCAAGCGCGTATCGCTGCGCGTAATGCTCGTCAGAGTGTGCTGAGAAAGTCGCCATTGGGCGGCGGTGGTTTGCCAGGTAAGTTGGCTGACTGCGAGAGTAAGGACCCTGCTGAGTGCGAGTTGTTCCTCGTGGAGGGAGATTCTGCGGGTGGTACCGCTAAGACTGGTCGCGATCGTAAGATTCAGGCTATTTTGCCATTGCGTGGTAAGATCTTGAACGTGGAGAAAGCGATGGAGCATAAGGTGTTCGAGAGCGAGGAGGTAAGAAATATCTTTACCGCATTAGGTATTACCTTTGGTACTGAGGATGACCCTAAAGCATTGAACCTCAGTAAACTTCGTTACAATAAAGTAATCATCATGGCCGATGCCGATGTGGATGGTGCGCACATTGCGACATTGATTATGACATTGTTCTTCCGTCACCTTAAAGCAGTCATCGAGCAAGGTCACCTCTTTATCGCGATGGCTCCGCTGTATTTGTGCAGCAAGGGTAGTTATAAGGAGTACTGCTGGAATGACCAACAACGTTTGGACTTTATCATGAAACATTGCGGAGGCGATGAGAAGTTGGTGAAGACTCAACGCTATAAAGGTCTTGGTGAGATGAGTGACGAGCAATTGTGGGAGACCACTATGGATCCAGAGCGTCGTCTCTTGAAGCAAGTTACTATTGAGGATGCTGTAGAGGCAGATCGCACTATTGCTATGTTGATGGGTGATGATGTGGCTCCTCGCCGCGAGTTCATCGAGAAGAACGCTACCTACGCTAAGATTGACGCGTAATCTGGTTTAGTGTTTAGGTATGAAGATAGCCGTTTATTGTAGTGCAAAAGATATGATACCAGCGGCATATCTAGCATTAGGTGAAGAACTAGGTGCTTGGATTGCTGCTGAGGGTCATACTTTGGTGTATGGTGGCGCTACGGGTGGATTGATGACTCGTGTGAGTGATGCGGTAAAGACTGCGGGCGGAAAAGTTGTAGGAGTGATTCCGCGACGAATCATAGCTGCTAAGCGTATGGCGAATAATTGTGATGCGCTGTATGTGGTGGCTAATATGAGTGCTCGCAAACAGATGATGCGTACCGTGGCAGATTGTTTTGTATGTCTGCCAGGCAGTTATGGCACATTGGATGAGATGATGGATGTTATTGCGAGTGGTACGGTGGGCGAACATAACAAACCGATCTTTGTACTGAATCATGAAGGGTTCTATGAGGGACTGAAGCAGCAAGCAGACCATATGCGTGCGTTGCATTTCTTGCCCAAGGTAGAACAATGTGCTCCACAGTTCGTGGATTCCATGGACGAATTGAAGGAGAGAATACAGAATTTAACGATAAAAAATTGAAAAATAAAAAAGATATGCAAAAGACCAAGGTTTTTGAGCAATGGTTGCTAGATCAACAAGCTATGATCGTTCGCTATCGTCAGGTAGAAAAGAGTGATGTATTAGCAGAATATAAGCAGTTGAAAACGCTGGTAGAGTCGCAGGAGTTTCAATCCAAAAAGAATATTTTGACCACAACTAAGTATGCTGATACACCTGAGGCTAAACTGATGGCGCAGTTCAAGCAAGCAAAGTCTAAGGGTGCTGTATTGCTTTATCGAATGTTTCATAAGGAGGCTTGGAAAGAGAAAGCAGAGGTGGTGGAGTATTTGCAATTATTGGAGCAAGTTAGTGCACCTGAGTTTGTAAAAGAGCATGCTTTTTGGAAAAATGAGAAACGTTGGTTGACCACTCCAGAGGCTGCTCAAGAGAAGCGTTTCAATGCTTTAGCGAAGCATACAGATGTCGTGTTCTATCAGCAACATTCCGAAACTGAAATAGCAGAATTGGAGAGCTATAAATTGGTTTGGAATGAGGAGTTTGATGGTAGTATGGATGCACAATGGGCAACAGGTTGGGTGTATCCTGCAGGCTTGAAGGCAGACCATTCGCATGTGAGCGAACAACAAGCTTATGTGAAGGGTGCAAATACTCACGTTGCTACCAGTGTGATGACTATAGAAACAAAAAAAGAGAAAGTGAATGCTCCCGCTTGGCATCCTACCAAAGGCATGATAATGCAAGATTTCGCATATACGAGCGATGTGTGGCATAGTAAAGTAGCTTTGCCCCAAAATATGGCTGTCTTGCAAGCAAAGGTGGCGTGTTCGGGTCATGCGAAACATGCTTTGGGTTTGGCAACCATGAAAATGGAGAGTGTTTTGCCAGTACTGCATGAAACGAGTGTAAAGGGTTATGCCATTTATACATTGGTATGGTCGGATAAGGAGATTGTGACCTATGTGAATGACCAAGAGCTAGTTCGTGTGAAGAATACTTGGTCAGCAGAGGAGATGTATCTCTACATGCGTAGTTATCTGCCAGAAAAGGATAAAGCTAGTAAGGGTGCATTGAACGTGGATTGGGTTCGCATCTACACCAAAAACTAACCACAATAAAAACCCTTAAAACGTTTAAAACATGTTTCTAATAGCAGGGCCATGCGCCATAGAAAGTCGTGAAATCGTGATGCAGACTGCCGCCACCTTAAAAGAGGTGTGTGATAGGTTAGGCGTGCAATTGTATTTCAAGTCTTCGTTTGATAAGGCTAATCGTACGAGTCCATCGGCGCGTGGTGTTGGTATGGAGCAAGGGCTGGCGATCCTAAAAGAGGTAAAAGAGACCTATGGTTTGCCTATATTGACGGATGTGCATGAGTCGTGGCAGTGTGCTAAGGTGGCTGAGGTGGCAGATGTATTGCAGATACCTGCTTTTTTGGCTCGTCAAACGGACTTATTGGAAGCTGCGGCTAAGACGGGCAGAATTGTCAATGTCAAGAAGGGGCAGTTCATGGCTCCATGGGATATGCGTGGTGCGATAGCTAAGATAGAGGCGACACGGCGAGAGGCAGGGATTTGGCTCACGGAGCGCGGGAGTAGTTTTGGCTACGGAAACCTGATTGTAGATATGACTTCCCTGGTGAAGATGCGCGAGTATGGTTACCCTGTGGTGTTTGATGCTACGCACGCAGTCCAACAACCTAGTAGCCAGGCTGGTGTTACAGGTGGAAATCGAGAAATGGTGCCTCATTTGATGCGTGCCGCTTTGGCAGTGGGTGTAGATGGATTGTTCCTAGAGGTACATCCTGATCCAGATAATGCTATTTCCGATGCTGCTAATCAAGTGCGCTTGAGTGATATAGAAGATATCCTGAAGCAAGCTATCGCAATAGATCAACTAAATAAGCAATTGACAAAACTATGACATACGCTGAGAGAGCAAAACAGATTTTTGCAGAAGAGATTGCAGAGTTGCAATGCTTGCAAGAGTCAATAGATAGCACTTTTGATCAAGTGGTTGAGGTGCTTTATGCTTGCAAGGGCAAGGTCGTGATCATGGGTATTGGTAAGACTGGTATCATTGGTCACAAGATGGCTGCATCTTTTGCTTCAACAGGCACATCGTCTATCTTTGTGAATGTAGCAGAGGCAATGCATGGTGATTTGGGAATGTTGAATGCTGAGGATGTGGTAATCCTGGTAAGCAATAGTGGTGAGACGAGTGAAATATTGAACGCGATAGATCCTGTGCATCGCATTGGTTGTATAATTGTAGCTATGACAGGCAACTTGCAGTCGCCATTGGCGCAGCGTTCGGATTATGCTTTGTCTGTGCATGTGAACAAAGAGGCTTGTCCATTGGGCTTGGCACCTACAACATCTACTACAGCGACCTTGCTGATGGGCGATGCGTTGTTGGTATGTCTGATGGAGAAGCGTAAGTTCCAACCAAAGGATTTCTCAGTATATCATCCAGGTGGAGCGTTGGGTAGAAAATTAATGGGTATCGTTAAGCATTTTATGAGCACTTCTGTACCTCAAGTGATGGTAGATACTCCATTCCGTGAGTTGGTGTGCGAGATGAGTGACAAACACTTGGGCATGACCATGGTGTATAACGATGAGGAGTGTGTGGGTATTATCACGGATGGTGATGTACGTCGTGCGATAGAGAAGTACAATGATGTGCATATTGTGGCTCGTGATATCATGACTCCTTCGTATAAGGTGATAGCGCAAGATGCGTTGTTGACAGATGCATTAGCGGTAATGGACAAGTACAATATTACTACATTGGCCGTGACCGATAGTATAGATTCAAAAGAGATTATAGGTGTAATTTCGATTCATCATATTATTGATTTTAAATAGTTTACATAGATAAATGATCATTCATCTTCCAAATACGATTCCTTCTTTGCAGGCACAAGCGTTTGCGGAGCAATTGGAGGCGTTATGTATAAATAAAGGTACGCACTATGTGTTGGTAGCTTCACATTCGGTGCATTGTCTGCCCGCTGAAATAGCCGATATAGCCTTGGAGGTATGGGATATGCCAACAGATATGCAGTTGTCGTCTCGCAGTTATCAAGCAGAAACACACCGTATAGCGATTGGCGATACTTATATTGGTGGCGATTGCGTTAACCAACTTATGATTGCGGGTCCGTGTGCAGTAGAGAGTCGTGAACAGATAGAACAATCTTGTCAGATGCTCAAGAGATTGGGTATCAGAGTATTGCGTGCGGGTAGTTATAAACCTCGTACATCTCCTTATACGTTCCGTGGTTTGGGCGAGGATGGTCTAAAGCTATTGGCAGAGATGCGTGAGAAGTATGGGGTGTTGGTTGCTACCGAGATGCGTGATGCTACGCATGCGGATAAGGTGATCGAGTATGCGGATATTGTGCAAGTGGGAGCAAAGGCAATGTATGATCATGGGCTATTGACAGCAGCAGGTCAATGTGGTAAGACTGTGATATTGAAGCGTGGATTCTCTTCTACCTTGCAAGAGTTGGTACATGCTGCGGACTTCGTGATGAGTTGTGGTAATGAGAATGTGATCTTGTGCGAGCGTGGTATTCGCAGTTTTGAGACACAAACACGTTTTACATTAGACTTGTGTGGAGTAGCATGGTTGAAGGAGCATTGTAATTTACCTGTGATACTAGACCCTAGTCATGCGATGGGGTATGCCTATGGCGTGGCAGATTTGGCTCGTGCTTGTACAGCAATGGGAGTGGATGGTTTGTTGATAGAGACTCACCCAATGCCATGTCAGGCTAAGAGTGATGCAGCACAGCAGTTGAGTCATGAACAGTTTGAAGATATGTATAAGAGTATAGAACCTATCGCTAAGGCTGTAGGTAAGACTTTGATTTAATGATTAAGCAGCTATGAATACAATCGTATCTAAGAGATTCTTTTCAGAGAATGTAGCTGAAATAGTGGTAGAGGCTCCTTTGATTGCACGCAGTCGTCGAGCAGGACATTTTGTAATCGTGCGTGTGGACAAGAATGGCGAACGCATGCCGTTGACCATTGCAGATGCCGATGTAGAGAAAGGTACTATCACTTTGGTGGTACAGCGTATAGGTGTGTCTTCTAGCAAGTTGTGTGCTTTAGAACCAGGTGATCAAGTAGCAGACTTGGTTGGACCATTGGGCAAGGCGACGGATATTAAGAATTTCGGCACTGTGGTATGTGCTTGCGGTGGTGTAGGTGCTGCGCCTATGTTGCCTATAGCCAAAGCATTGAAGGAGGCTGGTAACCGAGTGATTACGGTGTTGGCGGCTCGCACAGCAGAGTTGATTATACTCAAGGAACAGTTGGAGGCAGTCTCTGATGAGGTGATAGTCATGACGGATGATGGTTCGATAGGTCAAAAGGGATTGGTAACCACGGGCGTGGAGCAAGTGATCAATCGTGAGAAGGTGGATAAATGTGTGACGATTGGTCCTGCTATCATGATGAAGTTTGTGGCATTGACCACTAAGAAATATAATATCCCTACCGAGGCAAGTCTCAATACAATCATGGTGGATGGTACGGGTATGTGTGGTGCATGCCGTGTGACTGTGAATGGTAAGACTAAGTTTGTGTGCGTGGATGGTCCTGAGTTTGATGCACATGCGGTGGATTTTGATGAGATGCTCTCTCGTTTGCGTCAGTATAAGAACGAGGAGGTGGAATCAATGAGTTTAGGGGGACAGGAGTTCAGTAGTTTAGGAGTTACTTCTGAACAAGTGCTGAACAGCAGTGCGTCTGAACAGTCTTCAAGCCCAACAGTGCCCCCATTTGAGGGAACAGCCAAGGATCGTGTGGCTATTCCTCGTGTGAAGATGAACGAACTGAAGCCAGAAGAACGTATCCAATCACTATATGCGGAGGTGAATCAAGGATTGACCTTTGAGCAGGCGGTAACCGAGGCACATCGTTGTTTGAATTGTAAGAAACCTACTTGTGTAGAAGGATGTCCAGTCAATATCAATATCCCTGGATTTATCAAGCAATTGGAAATAGGTAATATATTAGGTGCTGCTCAGATTATTGGCGAGAGTAGTACGTTGCCTGCGGTCTGTGGTCGTGTATGTCCACAGGAGAAACAATGTGAAGCCCAATGTATCCATCTTAAGATGGGCAAAGAGGCGGTAGCAATAGGTTACTTGGAGCGTTTTGTGGCGGATCATGGAGGGCAATTGGGCAATGAGGCGAAAGGCAAAGAGGCGAATGGCAAGAAGGTGGCCGTAGTAGGTAGTGGTCCTGCGGGCTTGGCTTTTGCCGGCGATATGGCTAAGTATGGCTATGATGTGACTGTGTTTGAGGCATTGCACGAGATAGGCGGCGTATTGAAATATGGTATTCCTGAGTTCCGTTTGCCTAACCGAATTGTGGACAGAGAGATTGAGGGTTTGCGTGCATTGGGTGTTACTTTCCAAACGGATGTGATTGTTGGTAAGACCTTAAGTGTGGATGACTTGCAAGCAGAGGGTTATCAAGCCGTGTTTGTAGGTAGTGGTGCGGGTTTGCCACGTTTTATGGGTATCCCTGGTGAGAACTTGAATGGTGTGCTGTCTTGCAACGAGTATTTGACTCGTGTTAACTTGATGAATGCGGCTTCTGAAACCTCAGATACACCTGTCTTAAAAGCTAAGAATGTAGCAGTTATTGGTGGTGGCAACACGGCTATGGATGCGGTGCGAACAGCCAAACGTTTGGGTGCTGAGCGAGCAATGGTAATTTATCGCCGTAGCGAGGAGGAGATGCCTGCTCGTATAGAGGAGGTGCGCCATGCGAAGGAGGAGGGGGTAGAGTTTATGACGCTACATAATCCTATCGAATATCATGCGGATGAGAATGGTCGTGTTAAGGAGGCTGTGCTACAAGTCATGGAGCTTGGAGAGCCTGATGAGTCAGGCAGACGAAGTCCTGTAGCTGTAGAGGGCAAGACAGTGACTATTTCTGTAGACGAGGTAATTGTGAGTGTAGGCGTGAGTCCTAACCCATTGATTCCTGCTTCGGTAGCTGGTTTGGAAGTGTCTAAACGAGGCACCATCGTGGTGAATGAGCATATGCAATCGTCTATTCCAATGTTGTTTGCGGGTGGCGATATCGTCCGTGGCGGGGCCACAGTGATTCTGGCTATGGCAGACGGTCGCAATGCGGCTAAAGCAATGCATGAGTATTTGACAAATCAATAAAATTATGAAGAAAATAGTAATATTTATACTTGTTGCGCTGTGTTGTAGTGCGTGTCATCGACCAGGCAAGGTGATTAGCAAAACGAGTAAGATTCATATGATCGACTCTACATTGGATGCTATTCAAGATACGCAGTATATCGCTTATATGGAGCCTATTAAGGCAGAACTGGAGGCACAACTCAATGCGCCTATTGGTTATGCTCCAAAAGACTTGGAGGTATATCAGCCAGAGTGTCCTATGCTCAATTGGGCAAGCGATGCATTGTTAGCGATTGCACGAGATTTGTGTCCAGAGTCAGTGGATGTAGCGGTAGTGAATATTGGCGGTATGCGTTGCAATTGGGGAGCTGGTGATATCACTTTTCGACATGTGTTTGAGCTGATGCCTTTCGATAATATGCTTGTCGTACTAACGCTAAAGGGAAGTGACTTGCAACAACTCGGCGAGATTTTTGCTTATTCTGGTGGACAAGGTATAGCAGGTATGCGAATTAAAGCTGTTGGAGATAAAGTGATGCAGCAAGATGCTTTGGTGACTATCAATGGCAAAGCCATCGAAATGGATAAGACATATACTGTCGCTACGAGTGATTACCTCAGTCAAGGTAACGATGGAATGTTACCTCTGAAGAACCACATTCAATGTTGGAACTCTGAAGAGAAGATACGTGACCTTTATATTGAGTATATTAAGCAAGTAAAGGTGGTAGAGGCTAAAGTGGATGGACGTATGGATATTACCATGTGATGTTTAGAGTTTAGTGTTTAGAGTTTAAAGGCAAGAATATATGAAACGAATTTATTTGATATTGGCGCTATGTAGCGCATGGGTGGCAGGTATGGCCTGCACCAATTTCTTGGTAGGTAAAGATGCCTCTGTGGATGGTAGTACGATGGTGTCGTATGCCGCCGATAGTTATGCACTTTATGGTTTCTTGCATCATTCTCCTGCTGCAGATTATGCAGAAGGTGCGGTGCGTGAAGTGAAGGATTGGGATACTGGCAAACCCCTGTGTACTATTCCACAAGTGGCTCATACCTATAACGTAGTGGGTAACATGAATGAGCACCAATTGACCATTGGCGAGACTACTTGGGGTGGTCGTCCTGAATTGGAGACGGGAGAAGGAATCGACTATGGATCATTGATTTATATCGCGTTAGAACGTTGCAAGACTGCTCGTGAGGCAATCAAGTGCATGACCGATTTGGTGGCTGAGTATGGCTATGCTTCTTCAGGTGAGACTTTCTCTATTGCTGACCCTAATGAGGTGTGGATGATGGAGTTGATTGGCAAAGGCAAAGTGGAGAAGGGCGCCGTCTGGGTGGCAACTCGTGTGCCAGATGATTGCATTGCAGCGCATGCTAACCAAGCACGCTTTACCACTATTAATTTCAAAGACAAGGAGAATTGGATGTGGAGTAAGGATGTGGTGAAGTTCGCTCGCAAACAAGGTTACTATACAGGTAAGAAAGACGAGGATTTCAATTTCCAAGAGGCATATGCGCCATACGATTTCTCTGGGTTGTATGTGTGCGAAGCGCGCGTGTGGTCGTTCTTCCGCAAGTTCTCAGGCGATATGGACAAGTATTTTGACTTTGCGTCGGGCAAAACCTTCGTGGAGACTGGCGGTAAGTACGCTGGTGAGCGTATGCCATTGTATATCAAACCTAATCACAAGGTGAGTGCACAGGAGTTGAAGAACTGCATGCGTGATCAATATGAGGGTACGCCATTGGATATTACCCAAGGTCCTGATGCGGGTCCATGGAATAGTAAGTTGCGTTATGGTTCGTTGGGCTTTAAGTTGGATTCGGTGCAATATTGGTTTGAGCGCCCTATCGCTACCCAACAAACAGCATGGTCCTTTGTGGCACAAATGCGTGGTTACGAGTCGGCTAAGGCTGGCGGTATCTTCTGGTTTGGTGTGGACGATGCGGCTTCTACCGTGTATGTGCCTATGTATAGTACGATTACCGAAGTGCCAGAGTGCTTCAAAGAGGGCAATGGCGATATGTATAATTACTCGCCAACATCGGCTTGGTGGACCTATAATATCGTAGCGAACTGGGCATATACCAAGTATTCGGCCATGATGCCAGATATCAAGAAGGTACAAGCGGCTTGGGAAGATAAGTTTAATGCACAAGTAGAGGCCGTAGATGCGCAAGTGGCAGAAATGGATCCTGCTAAAGCTACTGAGTTCTTGACAAAGTACTCTTGTGCACAAGCTCAAGAGTCCACTGCGGCATGGAAGGAGTTGGGTATCTATCTGTTTGTGAAGTACTTGGACGGTCAAGAGCGCAAGGAGAAAGATGGACAGTTCCTCCGCAACGCTTACGGCGAACCCGAAGGACCAAACCGCAAGCCTTACCCAACCTCATTCCTTGAGAGCGTACACGAACACATTGCTCATGAGTAAAAAAGTTTAAAGATTATAGTTTAAAGGCAAGTAAATATGATACAAGAATTGCAACCAAAGGAGGTTTTCTCTATCTTCCATGAGATTACCCAAGTGCCTCGCCCATCGAAGCGCGAAGGAAAGATTATTGAATGGCTTAAGGCGTTTGCCGTAAAGCATAATTTGGAACATACCGTAGATGAAGCAGGCAATATCATCATGCGCAAACCTGCTACTCCTGGCTATGAACACAAACCAGGTGTGATTTTGCAAGCGCATATGGATATGGTGTGTGAGAAAAACAACGACACCGTACACGACTTCGATAACGATCCTATCCATACTTATATTGATGGTGATTTTATCAAAGCTCAGGGCACTACTCTTGGTGCAGATAACGGCATCGGTATGGCATTGATGTTGGCAGCTATCACCTCTGACACCTTGAAGCACCCTGCTTTGGAGTGCCTCTTCACCGTGGATGAGGAGACTGGTTTGACAGGCGCTTTCCGTCTGCAAGACGGCTGCTTGCAAGGCAAACAACTCATTAACCTTGACTCTGAGGATGATGGCCAAGTGTTCATCGGCTGCGCAGGAGGTATCGATACGCTCGCCAAAATGCACTATGAGGCGATGAGGCTAGAGGCGAAAGGCGAGAGGCTAGCGATACATCTCAAAGTCGGTGGCCTCATGGGTGGTCACTCAGGTGACGATATAAACAAAGGTCGTGGCAATGCGAATAAGATCCTCGTGCGTTTCTTATATCAAGTGATGCAAGCTACTGATATGCAGTTGGCTACAATCAATGGCGGTAACTTGCGCAATGCGATTGCGCGTGAAGCAGAAGCGGTGATTGCTATTCCTATGGCGTATAAAGAAGATATCCGCGTGATGCTCAACCATTATATCGCTACTATAGAAGCAGAGATCGGCGATGTAGAGAAGGACTTCTTTATGCATCTTGAGACAACCGATATGCCAGCGTTGTTTATTCCTGCAGACAAAGCCAAGTTGCTTATCCAAGCGCTCTATGCTTGCCCTCATGGTATGACGGCGATGTCGAAGACTATGCCAGGCTTGGTAGAGACCAGTACCAACCTCGCTAGCGTGAAGATGAAAGAGGACGAGAAGGGTGCGTTTGTTGAGATCAATACTAGCCAACGCTCTTCTATTGAGAGCAAGAAGCACGATATCAAGCAGATGGTAGAGTGTGCTTTGGCATTGGCTTGCGACGAGGTGACACATGGCGATGGTTACCCAGGTTGGGCGCCTAACCCACAATCGCCATTGTTGGAAGTGACCAAGAAAGCATATCAAGATTTGTTTGCTGCGGAGCCAAAGGTATTGGCTATCCACGCAGGTTTGGAATGTGGTTTGTTCTTAGAGAAGTATCCATATTTGGATATGGTGTCCATTGGCCCACAAATGTTCGGTGTCCACTCTCCACAAGAGCGCCTGAGTATTGCTTCAACTGGCAAATGCTGGGAGTGGCTGAAACGCGTATTGGAGACCTTATAGATATTTGTCACTAAACAGTAGGCGCAAAGCGCCGTCCACTAAACAAACAATAGCCATTTGTGTTTCATACACAAGTGGCTATTTATTTCAATTTATTACTTGATAATAATAGTGGATCTATTCACCGTTTAGACAGCATCAACTGTTTGAATTTGCTATTGAAACGAATGTGAAAGCAAATTGCTGCCAACGCTAAACCTGCGATAAAACCGCACCAGATACCTGCAGCTCCCATCTGCAATGGGAAGGCACACAACAAACCCACCGACAAACCCACCAATATATACGATATAAAAGCGATGATCATTGGCACTTTCACATCTGTG
>JBGVEC010000097.1:0-4015 GCA_045119815.1 Paludibacteraceae bacterium
TTTGCAGTCGAATTCAAGTTCGCGAGAACTTTGTCCAAATTATTATTAACACCTAAACCCATTAACGACTATGAATAGAAAGTATCCTATTTCATGTTTCCTCGTTGTTATCTTATTCTCGTTGCTCTTGGTTGGATGTAAAGAGCAGAGACAGTATGATGATCCACGTAATGCTTGCAATAGTGTCTACTATTGGCGCACCACCTTCAATGTGAGTGATGCCGAGCAACAGTTTTTCACCAAACACAACGTTAAACGCCTATATCTGCGCCTATTCGATGTAGATATGTCGAAGCGTAACTTATGGGAAGCACTATCTCCACAACCCATAGCGACTATCCAGTTTCCCGATAGTGCTAATCTTTCATTGGTAATGCAACAGGTAGATGAGTGCGTGCCTACTGTCTTTATCACGCTACATGCCCTGAAACAAATGCCCTGGCACGAAGCAAATGATTATGCGCAAAAAATCTGCACACGTATATTGAACATGTGTAGCTATCATGGTTTTCGTGATAAAGTACATGAGGTGCAAATAGATTGCGATTGGACAGAAACAACTGAAAACACCTATTTCCATCTTTTGGATGAAATGCGCTATATCTTACATGCGCAAGGCATCATTTTGAGTGTCACCATTCGCCTTCATCAGTTACGTACATCAGTACCCCCTGTGGATAGAGGCGTACTGATGCTCTATAATACGGGCTCCCTAAAGCATCCTGAAACAAAGAACTCAATTTTGTCATACGCAGATGCAATGCCCTATCTAAAGAGAATCAATTACTCTCTTCCATTGGATTATGCCTTCCCTAATTTTGGTTGGGGAGTGTGGTTCCGCAACAATGATTTTCAAGCTATATTACACCAACAGGACTATAGCGATGAGAACCTATACGAACAAACCGACAGCACACATTATCGCGTTATCAAAAACCATTACAACGAAGGACATTGGCTGATATGCGGCGATATGATCCGCAAAGAGACATCGGAGATGGTTGCCATCGAGCAGATCAAGCAATATCTACCATTCTCTGAAGAAACCTCAATTATTATGTACCATTTGGATGAAAACAATCTTAAAAACCTTGACAATCATGAAATATCTACTTTCTACTCTCGCCCTGCTGCTGAGTAATATCGCTCTGATCTATGCTTGTCCTAGCACCGGCGATATACCAGCCAATTACAATGTATATCGTGTATGCGATGACATCAAAACGCCCTATTTTTGTCCGCCAAACTATAAGCAACGCAACCTACAGACTTGGCAACAAGAGACTGACCTTCATATCCCATTGGACCATATAGAGGAAGTCATATATCGTTACTCTTCATCCATGTACGAGGCATGTATGAAAAAACCTCAGATGGCACAAAAGAATAAGTTTGTGCAATACCTCGCTACAGGATTGGGTAGTGCATATCCAAAGAAGTTGCTATCGCTGGCTAAACGTGTAGAAGAAGCGCGCAGTAGTAAGAATGATCCATGGTATTATCCATCATCGCGCGAGAATGGAAATACTACTTTGGATTTGCTACTTTGTGAGGCGGATAAATTAGAGAAATACTTTGTTGACAACGTAGGTAATGATTCCTTCTACGTCAAGCGATTGCAACTACAGCGTGTGCGATTGCTATTTTCCTTAGGGCGATATGCCGATTGCATTGAGTTATGGGAGAATAAAGTGCAACTTTGGGATACCAACGAACTCATGCGCTCCATGATCAAAGATTATATAGCAGGCGCATACCAGCATCTCGGTAAGGAAACGATAGCCAGACAATATTATTTGGAGCAGGGCAATTATCAGACATTAGCAGAATGGTCTAGTAGCAGGACTGGTAATTATGCGGCGTTCGTGCGTGAGATGTATGACTTCAATCCCGATTGCGCTGAGATTGTGGCACCTGTCATGCAATATGATTTATGCGACTACTATAGACAGAGTAGTGATGTACTTTCCGATTACTATGAGGTCATGCAATATATCCTACATACCCATCGCAGTAGGGATATGTCTATCTGGTATTACACCGCAGCCTATTTAGAGGACAACATGGGCTATTCTTACAAAGCCACACAGACGATTCGCCGTGCTACTTGCGATGCCACGTCCGACTTTATGCAAACCAACATCCGTTTGCTGCGTATTTATCTGGATGCAAAAACCAAATCCTATGATAGCCACTACGAGAAACAACTCTATACCGATTTGCGTTGGATAGACGGATTGGTGCGTAAGGAGGCATCGCTTGTAAAAGAGAGTTGGAAGACGTATGATGCATGGTATGTATGGGCGAATTACTCTTTTGAACGAGATGAGCAAAACTATGATATCAAGCGATATCGTTGCTACCCTAACTCCATGCTACGCAAGATTGTACTCGGAGAGGTAGCCCCTCGTATGAGGCAAGCAGGAAAACCCATATTATCCATCGCCTTGACCAATTATTCAGACAACCTATTCTTCACCGCGGTAGCCCCAGAAAATCGCCATTGCTTCTTCAACGATTTCTTCATGTCACTCAAGACTTCCTCTGCTACCATAGTCAAGCAGTATGCCGACCGAGCCATGAATCCATCTTCCTCCTTTGAGCGATTTCTGGCTGCAGGCGGATATATAGACAAGGACTATCTATACGACATTGCAGGCACATTGTACTTGCGCGAGCGCAACTATAAGCAAGCCATGGAAGTGCTTAGCAAAGTATCCCCCACCTACCAGTTGCGTCTAAATACCCAAGATAACCTTAGTCGTGACCCTTTTGCAGCGACTCCTAAATATGGCGATATACATATCGTAGATGCAAAATACAATTTTGCTTGCAAAATGTATTACTTGCAGCAGACCTATCAAAACACAGCTATTGATACCAATCGTCGTGCCAATGCCATGCTCAACTATGCTACAGGTATGCGCAATTCATATATTGATGTGTGGGCATTGACCCAGTACGGGCAGGGATATCCCGTCTTTACCGCGGCATACGAGCCCTGGATGAGCCAAGAAAAAAAGGTGCAAATACAAGCCGAGTACGAGCAATTGGTGCGTAATGCGATGTCACTATTCACTGAAGAAGAAGCCATAGCGGCGGCGCAATTGCATTATCAGAATCTCTATACGGTGGTCACCGAATATCCTAATACCACAGCTGCTGAATATGTGCGCGGACATTGTGATACATACCATGACTATCATCCTGAATTAAATAAAATCATATACCAACACTAAACGCTAAACACTAAACTCACAATGCCTAAACTTTCATTTTTTACCCAATCCATTGCTATGGATCTTGGCACTGCCAACACGATTATCATGCAGGACAATCAAGTAATCATCGACCAACCTTCCGTTGTAGCTATCCGCACAGCGGATGACACCGCCATTGCCGTTGGCAAGAAAGCCAGCGCCATGATTGACCGTGGCGAAGAGCGTATCCGCACCATTCGTCCACTAAAAGACGGTGTCATCTCCGACTACAAGGCCTGCGAGAAGATGATTCGTGGGCTTATCGACTTGATGCCCAAGAAGCAAAAGATGTTCGTCCCTGCCGTCAAGATGGTAGTAGCCATCCCTTCGGGCAGTACCGATGCGGAGATACGCACCGTCAAAGACAGTTGTATGCACGCTGGCGCACGCGATCTATTCCTTATCTACGAACCCATGGCTGCTGCTCTCGGTATCGGCATGGATATCGAAGGTCCCGAAGGTTGCATGGTGGTGGATATAGGTGGTGGCACTACCGAGATTGCCGTGATGGCATTGGGCAGTTTGGTGGTCAATCAATCCATCAAAGTTGGTGGCGATGCATTTAATCGCGACATCATTCAGCATATGGACAAAGCCCACAACATGCGCATCAGCGCACCTACAGCCGAACGAATCAAGATGAGAGTGGGTTCGGCGCTTCCCGAACTGGAGGAAGCACCCGAAGATATGATGGTGGTTGGTCCTAATCGCACTACTGACCTGCCGCTGCATATACCTGTGAGTTATCAGGAAAT
>JBGVEC010000098.1:0-1544 GCA_045119815.1 Paludibacteraceae bacterium
AACGTGCTTTTTTGTAGCGATATTGGGTTGCGAGTAATATCTGCTTGCCAGCTGGTGCTTGGTATTTGTAATTTTCCAAGTATTCACCTCTTTCGCTTTTCTCTTTCAGCATATCTGCCATCTCTTGTGCAGGGCGCAAGCGAAATATTTGGCGATAGGATAGAGTAGGTTCGGTGATAGAAGTAATCTGTTTTGAGTTATCATCTATCTCAATTTTATAATCAATATATGCACTTACATCGCAAGCCATGGTATGAACTTCGCCATCTTCCCAACCTTTGAGGATGGGATTGCTGTTATATGGATTATCCTCGTCCAAAGCACCACCATCAGCCTTGTTCAGCGAATATAATCCGTGAGAGTGACCTTCTTTTGCAATAATGTCATTCATCTCCTCTAGGGTATTACCTTTGCGTGGCGTATTGATTGCAGAGAACGCCTTGTCTTGGTTACCACGAGGCGAACGCACCCAAGAAGTGGCTTGTTTGCCCTCATGCGTATAGTTGTAGTATGGATCACCACCAGTCTCGTAGTCGTACCAACGCATATAGCCCGAGTAGCCCGACTCTTGCAGACGCAATTCTATCTCTGCCTGATTAGGTAGGTAGTAGATGGTTTTCTCTACGGTGTGTACTTGTTGTTGATATTCATGGGTGTATGGGTTTGTCTCAAAGCTGGTATTACCCACACCCTGGTTAGGAATAAATTGAATACCACCCGATATTATCTTAGCGCGTTGGTCTAGCGGAATCGAAAAACTCATAGGGGTGTGATCACTGTGGTTTTGAGGTGTCATTGTCACTACCAAGGTGTCAGAACGCTTGACCTTTCCCTCTCCCTCATTTGATGAGGCGGTTACCATGATTTGATTGGAACTATATACCTTATAGGTTAACCAATCATCAACATTATTATTGATAAAACTGTAAGTGATATTGGCTTTCTTTAAGTCCACTTCTTGTGGGGGAGTCTCGTTTTCGTAGGTCGTTTTTATGACTTGATCATCCACGTTGTAGATCACTTTGCCGTGTTGGTGCATAGCTTTGACATCAAACACTTTGCTCTCACCCGCAGGATTAAAATTATAAGTCAAAGGGTTAATGGAGAAAGTCAAAGCGGGTAACTCCTCCTCGCGGTAGGACTTACGTACTACACGCATATGTGCTTTTTGTGGCTCGCTCTCGCCGTATTGGTATTCCACTACCACACGGTCCGCGTAGTCCACCCACCTGTCAATACCCACGGTAGTACCATTGACCGTTTCCTCGTAGATTTTTTGCTTCAATCCCATAGGGCTTGCTCCTACTGGGGTTATAGTGAATTGCCATTGACCGTCTTGGTTTGTATGTTCGCTAATAGTCATCAAGGTGCGGTTTGCATCTTGATAGGCAACATACTTGCTAACATCTAGGTTAGACTCTTTAACTTTATTGATACTATCGCTTGCCCAAAATATATCAACTATCTTCACATCTCCTCCTGCTACATTGTTTGTAGTTCGGCGCAACAAGGCCTCGTCTTGGCGACGGATACATTGGTAGTAC
>JBGVEC010000099.1:0-4229 GCA_045119815.1 Paludibacteraceae bacterium
ACTGTCGGGATATTTCCGATGGTCGTTTGCCGATGAGAGGTTCACGCTGTGGCAACGCACGGACTACAACTCCGATATGTGCTTCTCACACCGCATATTGGATATGCCGTTCTGTATGCTTGCAGCAAAGGATAAAGAGAACGATGAGAGAGTATTCAACTAACTATCAAAGAATATGGAAAAGTCAATCAAGGTATCCAATAGAGAGATAGCGATACGAGCCTTCGACCATCTGAGGCACGAAAGAAAGAGTGACTCTGCACTGCGACTGGCTCACCACCTGTTGCACTATGACCGCATATCGCTCGGTATAGGTGAAGTGGATTGGGAGATAGATATGGCTATCCAAAAGTTCGGTGGCAATCCCCGAACAGGATACCGATATACGGCACATTTCAGTTTCAATGCAGAGACGGAGATGGAGAAAGAGAGATACGAAGAGATATTCAACGGTAAAGAGTAACCGAAGGGCGACCACAAGGTCGCTCTTCGCATTTATAGACATATGTACGGGAAACAGAATCCTGCCGTACACAGGTAATGACAAATGAATGAAAAAAAGAAAACACTAACAATGGAGTTCATAGAAAGCATAATGGACGAGAACTACACCCTTGTATGGGTGGACTATCGGGAAAGTTTTGATGAGAACCGAGACCTCTTGCAACAATGCCTTGAGAAACAAGGCTGCGAGGATCTATGGTCTAAGGTCGAGGATTGGTATGAGGATGCCGAAGAGCAGGCAACACAGGAGATTATCAAGGGACTGAAGAGCCACTGCATAGACTTCCACGACTTTGAAGAGAATGAGGTTGAAGCCTTCTTCGAGGAACACGATGATGAGATAAGGGACGAGATATGCGAGCGTGACGACTCAACAACCGTAAATGACCTTATCAAGAACACCAGAGATATTCCTATACGGGTGGAGATGCTATCCAACTACGACTGCATCAACTCCTGCTGGTTGGAGTCACAAGGTGGCTACCGATACAAGGAGAGTTACTTCGGAGATATGATAGATACCCTCAACCTCAACCCTGCAAAGGTAAAAAAGGCATTGACGGAGAAAGGCTATACGGTATATGGAAGATTCCCTAACAAAAAGTATCGTGACGGTAAGGAACAAGTATCCTACGAGGACTTCTGCCAGGAGTTGGAGAACTCCTGTTGTGGAGCCAACCTGCTTACCTATGTAGGGCTTGTAAACCTCCGTGACCTCTATGATGCCGACTTCAAAATAAAAGAGGTCATTATCCCAAAAGGTAACACCTGCGGGCTGTTTAGCTCGATGTATGGCGGTGGCAGTCTGATAGAGATGGAACTCAAGAGCGATGTAAGAATCCGACTGGATAAGGCACGCAAGGACGGCTACGGCTTCCGTCTGCGACTTGACAATGAACGCTCCAAATATGATTACTCCATCAAGCATGTATATGGCGTATGCGACACCTTCTTTGGTAAGCAGGTAAGCATCGTTTCAGCAAACTAAATCAGTATTAACAATAAAAATATCAATGTATGAAGAAGATTGAAGTAAAGGTAAGATACCTCTTCGAGGGGACTTACACCGTAGCAGCAGATGACCGCTATGAAGCACGCACGATGGTAACAAGGGATTGCGGGCTGGTATTGGGTGGTAACATTCACACTACACTTGATGATGACGATGTGGATTGGGAATTCGATGTTCACCCTGATATGCAGATTCTATCCTACACAGAGAAAGAGAACGAAACAAAGCGTCTGAAGATGGACTTCTCCGACAGGATAGAGACACTCCGTAAGGACATCATTGATGCCATACGGCAGTTGCTCTACTCGCATGGACTGACAGAGATAACCTTCCCCGAAGAGCAGGATGATCCTGTATGGGTGATATGGTTCGATAACAATGCGGATCCATTTGAGTGCAAGGTAACAGGTATTCAAGTGACGAACAACAGTATGACGGTAGTATCCCACGAGAAGGAGGCAAACTTTGAGGCTACCTGTCACACTCCGTTTGAACTCGGAGCATCCAACATAGATTGGTTGCAACAGATGTATGATGCCGTATGGCAGCAGTTGGAAGAGAACAGAGATAATAACGCTTAAAGATTACGACTATGAGATTAGACCCTGTAAATGCAGTATCGAGTTTCCACTACTATATGTGGAATGCTTGGAGCGAGGAAGAGTGCAAGATTACCTTCGGAGGTGCTTATAAGCACTTCTGGGAGAAGTGGAACTCCCTTGCAAGCAAATCTATCCTCGGAGCGGCAGAACGATTCTATGCCGAACTCTCGGACAACAACCGCGAACTGCTTGTCAATCGTGCTGTGGCACTCTATGACGGCAAGGCTACAAGAGAGGAACCACACGATGATGACATTCTTGTATGTGATAGCTGTGGCTCCAGACAGATAGAGATTCAAGCCTGGGTAGATGCCAACAATGCAGAATATCTCAGTGATGTAGATGATGACGACACCGACTGCAAATGGTGTTGCCAATGTGCAGAAAACCAAAACTTCTGCACACTGAGCGAGTATAAGCAAAGAATGGAGAATTGGTGGAAAGACCTTGACTTCATTACACTGGAGAGCATCACCGGCTTGCACGAGGCTGACTACTCATCGGAAGATGGCTCACAATCCTTCATAGATGCGTGTAATGAGTGGTGGAATGGTCAGGACTATGACACCCAAAGAGGACTCTATTACAAATCACAATCTTAATACTTACTGCTATGGCTGAGAATGAAATCATTGAAAGAATATGTGGCTCGTGTAACTGCGATGAAGCAACTGCAAAGGAGTATCTGAATGACGAGATACGCCACCTCAGAGAACTGCAAGAGGTAAACGACCTGCAAGAGAGTGACATTGAACTCTCTTGCAGTGGTCTCGGCATCGAGGCCGAGTGTATGGAGTATTTCACAATGGTATTAACCTACTAACATTTACTACTATGGCTTACTTTAAGAATATACATTCATTGGCGGAACTCAAGAAGGAGTACCGCCGATTGGCATTGGAGAACCATCCCGACAAAGGCGGCAGCACCGAAGTGATGCAGCAGATCAATGTGGAATTTGAACGGTTCCACGAGATATGGAAGAACGATACCACCATATCAGCAAATGCTTCAGGCTATGAGAATGACTATGCAGGAGCATCGGCAAAAGAGTATACCGACTTCGTATATAACGAGTATCGTTGGAAAGGTCGCAACTACCAAGGACAGCACACTCCTGAGATTGTGGAATTAGTGCGTAACTGGATAAAGGAGACCTATCCAAAATACAAGTTCTCTGTATCAAGGCATCACTATAACTCTATCCATATCTACCTTATCAAAGCAGACTTCGAGGCATTCAAGAAGGATAAGGGCGTAGTGTTCCACCACGATGTAAATCACTATAACATTGATGGAGATCAGACACTCACCGACAGAGCCAAAGAGGTAATGAAGAATGTCTGCGACTTTGTGATGTCGTATAACTTCGATGACAGCGATCCTATGACAGATTACTTCTGCACAAACTTCTACCTTACATTGGGAGTCGGCACCTACAAGAAACCATACAAGGTAGAACTGCCAAAATTGGATTGCAAGGGTAAGAAACCCGATGTATTCAAGCACCCCGAAGGTGCTACACACAAGGCTATACGCCAAGCATTAGGAGGTGCCTACTTCAGTTTCCACAATAGCCAGCGATTACAAGGCAAAATGGTTCTCGGTGAAGACTCCTACGGACATAGTGGCGACAAATACTTTTGGCCATTATCTTATTCAAGTGCCAAGACCGCACAGAAACGAATGGATAAATTGGAGAAAGCAGGTATCCGCTGCAAACTTACAGGCTATAATGGAGGCTGTATTGAGTTCCTCGGCTACACTCCCGAAACCGAAGCACTACTCGAAAAAGAACGACAAGATGTTATTATCGCACATAGAGAGTGGCAGACAAAACAGAGAGAAATTATATAGACAATGTTATTACTCAATCTTAATGGCGATCATATTGAATCTAATGGTCGCCATTTTTGCATCCCCTCAAAAGCACTTTTATAGGCTCCAGATGGCTCTGTTTGGGATATTTCTGGCCAAGTGGCGACATTTACCTATAATGGTGAGTATGACAGGGTAAAAATGAATCTTTCACAGAATGGAAATAACATTTTGACCCGTTATTATTTGGGCAATTGTTATGAACTGGACCAGACTTCCACTTCAAAAGAAAA
>JBGVEC010000100.1:0-3595 GCA_045119815.1 Paludibacteraceae bacterium
GACTTCAGAATATGGTATTCGTATGGCCTCTCATACTTATAATCAATCTGATTAATGTATAAGAAGTTAGCAATCTGAACTTCCTGAGCAGAACGCATCCTCTCGTGAGCAATAGAGATACATTTGCCTGTTCTCTTGTCAATTATCTCCTCTGTGTACTCACTCATATTACCTTTCAGAGTCGTAAAATCAGACTTTGATATGTAATTGAAGAAATCGTTTAAACCCTCACCTTCATACGGAGCATCAAAATAAGAACCGAAGAATAGAATCAGTTTATCCACTAATTCCGGTTGCTCAAGAATATTCCCCTTCAGATAGTTATTGATGACATTAAACATAAATCCACCATCCACAACCTGACGCTTCTCATTATCTTGTTTCCTGAGAATAGCATAACCAGTTTTATGGAATGTTGTTACGGGACAATTAATTTTGAGAGATTTGTTAATCTTATCTCTCAACTCTCCAACGGCCTTATTGGTAAAAGAAATTACCAGTATCTGTTCTGGGTTAATACCTTTCTTTTCAACAAGATATTTTACTTTTGCAGCTACCGTTGTTGTCTTACCTGCTCCAGCACCTGCAATTACAAGTGTATAATCCTCATCCGAGAGCACAACCTTTCTTTGCTCTTCATCGAGCTTGATGACAGGATCTACGGATTCAAGAATATTATCGAGATATGTATTCTCTGCCTTGAGGTGCCTACTTAGAAAATCTTCATTATGTTTTGATATACAGGATGGTGACCTCTGCAAGTCTTCAATCCCATGATAGTAAGCAATGGCAGTCTTGATTCTCTGAATATCCAAACAATTCTTTTGACAATATGCCTCCAACATATCAGAGGCAAGAAGATTGTCAAAGAAGGAGACTACCTGATTATATTTCTTTATTGCCCTCTTATAATCGCTTCTTGCAATATACTTATCCTTGCTCAGCAATTTCTCCATTCCTCTTAAAAACTCCATCAACAGAATAAACTCTTCTGTCTCATTTACCGAAGATGAATTTACCCGTTTTCTATTGAATATTTTTGAGAGGAAAGACATGTAATACTAGGTTCATGCATGTTAAAGACACAAAATTAGCAAAAATCATTGATTACAGAATATAGAAACTAATTTGCAGAGCAATTAGAATTTCCGTCAAGATACCACAAAATATGGAGCACGTTGAACAAACATTACCCCGTTTGCGGTAATGGTGCAAAAAACAGTTGGTAAACCTGCATAAAAACAGTTGGTGGCAACAAGCAAAAAATGAGCAGCCTTTTCCCAGAGCTGTTCATTTTTTGTCTTGTAGCAGACGGCTTTGCTTATGGCCGTCTGCGGTGCCTTGCAGAAGGTTATTCTTTCTTCTTCTTTTTCTCATTGTTGAAGTGAAGATACCATTTAACAAAAGCCTGTTGATGTTCAAAAGATAGCCCTCGATGTATTCTCAAATTATCTTTTAAGTGACCGAAGAATGCCTCTAAGGCGTTAGTCGTTTTGGGAACATCAGGATGATCAATAAACTTAAACATGTTCGGAATTGCATTTCGAATATGTATATAGGTTCTTCTCAGAGAGTCGTGTATATAATACTTCTTGTTGTCAACAGGAGAGACGGCTTTCTGATTGATGAACTCCTCATACTCTTCATACCACTTATGGAACTCGCTGATCCAATACAGCCTATCATTATGAGTCTTTATGTGGCTTATCTGGCAGACTAGCCGTCGTAAACATATGCCAGCAGATGTTCTTGGATGTTGTGTTAGCCAAACCAGGCACTCTCGCTCTATATGCGCTAGACATCGCTGTCTGACAGCATGTGGACAAGCTATACGGACAGCTTTTATGATGTCTTCTGATCCGTCGGAGGTAACACTGGCGATTCGTATACCCATCTGTTTGATCTTCTGTAAGTCAGACTCAATCTCAACCCATTTCTCCTCATCTGTTATGCGATAAAACAGTGTGGCCTTGACATTATCTGCACGATATACTACCAAGCAGACCTTGTTTGGAAACCACGTTCCATCAATCAATAAGTTGACACTTTTACGTCTTTGGATTGTCCAGGTCGGGGCATCGTCTAAATACTCATGGAACCAATACTTTAATTGTCGAACACTGTATCCGCTCTTCTCTGAGATATCTTCGATGGTTTGTTTACCACGAACCCACGACCTGAACCATATGAATCGGTTACGTTTGCTTATGTCCTCTCGTCGGTGAGTGAAAAAGCTATCGCAGTTCTTGCATTTGTATCTCTGGTGACCACATTGCTTGCCCCATTTGATCACGTCTAGAAAGCCACAATATGGGCATCGAACTCGTCTTGTTTTTGGCATCGTATCAAGTAGTTAGTTGAAACACGTTTCTTCAAACTACTCATAAATACCTATATATCAAAAAGAAAGATGCAATCTCACCAACTGAAAATTGCACCATTACCAAAATCTTAATTCCGGTTGTTTTCAATTGCGGCCAGAAAATCGGCCTCAACGAAAAATTCTGGTTGTTTTCAATTGCAGCCAGAAAAACGGCTCTATATCTGGCCGACACATAGAATAATAAATATCCGGCCAGAAAATCAGGCTTATTTATGGCCACCACCGGCACAAAGCATGCGGAGCGAGCCCTTTGGCGTAGCTCGCGCAGCTTGCTTTGAGCAGCTGGCTGGCGTATTTGCCAGCTGCGGTGCCCTGCACTACGCAAAGATCTTTGCAAGTCTGAAGATAAAGAACGGTATATCCCTGACACCTCTGAACTGCGCTCTGAATGCCTTTACTTTCGCATTGAACGACTCTGCAGATGCATTCGTCGAACGATTATCAAAGTAGTTAAGTATCGTTTGATAGTTGTTCATGAACGTCTGCAGAACAGTGTTAAAGCACTTCAGCTTCATCTTGTACACCCTGTCGTACCATCTCGCCAGTTTGGTCATCAACGTGGGTCTGTCGTTTATTCTGAGGTTATATATCTGCACCAGTTCAAGGTATCTGTCATAGCACTCCTTGATGTCCGGATATAGTCTAAACAGTACTTCTGCGCGCTTCTGCTGCACTTCCGACCACTTGCTGCAATGCATCAGCAGCAGGTGTTTGGATCTGGCTAAAAGTTGCCGCCTGGTCTCTCCGTTCTCGTAGGTCTTCGGCGTGTACTGCCGCTTCTGACTTCTCTCCAGCTTTATCCTCTCATTCTCAGCCTCGATTGCCTCCCAACGATGCTTGATGCGTATCTCTTCCAATGCCTCTCCCAGCAACTTCTGTACATGAAAGCGGTCACTGACCTGTATGGCACAAGGGAATGAACGCTTCACAATCAGTTGCATTGATGGTGACAAGTCCAGTGTAACCTCCTTGACAAGAGAACGTTTGCCCGCCGATATCTTTCTAAGTACGTCTATTACAACTTCAGCTTTGGTTCCCTTGACCATGGCAACCAGAGAGCCTTTCTTGCCTCTGAATGCCTTGTTGGTAACAATCGTGTAGAGCTCGTCATGCGACAAGCATGTCTCGTCAATACTCAAGTGGGTGCCTATGTTCTCTGGAAAAAGAACATACTCCTCCGCTGTATCTCGAAGCTCCCAATCCTCAAAGCCG
>JBGVEC010000101.1:0-1997 GCA_045119815.1 Paludibacteraceae bacterium
TTTAGATGATTCAGGGGCGATAAGTTCGAGGTACTGTTGGATTTCCTCGTAAACCTCTTTGTTATTGACATGTATGCTCTCAAAATTAGGAGAGAAAATGTCGCGAATAATACCGATTGTTCTTCCTAGTTCTTCGCTGATGAGTGAGACGGGTTCTTTGGTCTGCAATGTCTTCACGCAGTCTTCCCATCTCTTGACCAGCACGCGCAGTTCGTTGTCTAGTTCTGCTACTCGTTTATCTTGTGCGACGGTCCTAACAATAACTCCAAAGCCTTGAGGCTTAATGGATTGTACGAGTTGTTTAAGTCGTCCTCTCTCTGCTGATTTGGCAATCTTGTTGCTTACCATCACTTTGTCAATGAATGGTATAAGCACGAAGTTGCGACCTGTGATAGAGATTTCGGCAGAAAGTCTAGGGCCTTTAGAGTTGATAGGCTCTTTGGTGACTTGTACGAGGATGGTGTCTCCCACTTTGAGATAGTCGGCGATATTGCCTTCTTTGCCGCATGCGGGTTGACGCTCAATCTTATGGATCTCAGGAATGCGTCGTCTATCGGAAACGAGTTTGGTGACATACTTCTGCTGTGTCAGAAACTCTGAACCTAAATCAAGGTAGTGCAGAAAAGCTTCTTTCTCATGTCCTACGTCCACGAAGGCTGCGTTGAGCGCTGGCATCAGTTTTTTGACACGACCGTAGTAGATATTTCCCACCGCGAAGGTGTCCACACCGCGTTTTTCGCGATTAACCTCCATGAGTCGGTCGTTTTCGGTCAGCGCAATAGCAATCTCCTGTGGCGTAACATCCACAATCAATTCGCTTTTCATATGTCAATGATCGTGGGCAAAAAGTTTGCCCGAGTTAAAATGGTTATTAAAAAAAATGCTTTGCGGCACCCATTTGCGCCCAAATGGGTATAGCCACAAAGCTTTTGTCAAGCGTCAAAGCTTACTTATGCTTATGACGATTCTTGCGCAAACGTTTTTTACGTTTGTGGGTAGACATTTTATGTCTTTTGTGCTTTTTACCGTTTGGCATAATTGTAATTTATTTAGTGATTATTTTAAAAGTTCTGCGAAGCTATCAGCTGGTTTGAAAGCTGGGATTTTGTGCTCAGGAACGATAATAGATTCGTTCTTGGTGATGTTACGAGCAACTTTTTGTGCACGAGTTTTAGTACCGAAACTACCGAAGCCACGGAGATATACTGCCTCACCCTCTGCTACGGTCTTCTTGATATTCTCCATTGCAGACTCAACTACGTTCATGATAGTAGTTTTGTCGTATCCAGTTTGGATTGCAATAGCGTTAACGAGTTCTGCTTTTGTCATAATAATTTTATATTTAATCAGTTATACATTTTTCAATTTTAGGCAATCAATAGATCGCGTTTTGACATTGATTTTCGTGCGCAAAGACCAAAATCGGGTGCAAAGGTACTATAAATAAATGACATATGCAAGAGTTTGCGTAAAAAAATATAAACTTTTTTAATTTTTTCTATACTTATCCTTTCATTATCCCTAGCCGAGTCTAAGCCGATACCACTCCGTTACCACTACGAAGGGATAACAAAGGAATAAGCAAACTACCCTTGCGCAAATGTAGCGCAAGGGTAGCGGCGAGATGGGGATTACTAATAGATCTCAATCCTTTCGATAGGTTCTTCTCGGTTGTTTTCTAGGGGTTCGGCCTGGAAGGCTACTTTATCAAAGTCAATCGTATGTAGGTCGATACATCGAATAGTACTATTATACATCGTGCGATAATACAGACGGCGGTTGGCAAGATCCGTAGCTATCGTGATCTGCGTGGCGCTAGGCATATCTGGTGCTAAGGCCTTGTCGCTGAACTGAATACCGACAGGGATATCAAAATTATTCAGCAGATGAAAGGCTTGAACCACGGTATGCTGGGGCGAATCCAATTGCGGAGCTGTGCTTTGGAAGAACGCTGCACGTACGAAGCGTGAAGGAGGAGTCATATCGCCAGGTAAACC
>JBGVEC010000102.1:0-5849 GCA_045119815.1 Paludibacteraceae bacterium
CGTTTACTGCGCCAAGCTCAGTCTCTTGGCCCTTGTCAAAGCCAGTTAATTCTGCTTTTGTCTCCTCTGCGAAGAGTACTTCGTAAGAAGGATTGTGTACGATCTCGGTTGTACCTACGATGCCGTACTGGGTCAAATCTAATTGTTTCATTGTTTAATTAAAAAGGTTATTTTGTTGTTTTTTACTTAATTTCTTTGCAAATTTTGTGCCAATTGCCCATTGACGCAAATTTTATCGGGTACAAAATTACTACAAATTTTCGAAATATCAAAATTTTTACTCAAAATACGGTCATTTTGTATAGTCAATTTTGCAAAAATCCGAAATGTATGCTATAAAACATATTTTTATGTCAAATTATTTGGAGGGTATGTAAAAAAGCAGTACCTTTGCACCGTGTTTTTCATGGTATTAGATTTAAGGTTAAGTAAAGATTGGGTTGTCGGGATGACAATCCTTCTTTTTTTTATTTAGTATAAGAATTTTCGCAAACAAAATCATCCCTGCGCCAATAATTATTAACGCAGGGATGATTTATTTAATAAGTTATCTTTATTCCTTATATTCTACCTCAATATTAGGATTGAGTTCTTGAAGAAGAGTGACAAATTTAGTGTAGTCTTTGATGCTTGTTGAAACGCTATTGTGCGGAGTTATAACAACGACAATTGATTTACTTGTGCGAACAAGCACTTTTTCAATCGTCATAATATTTATTTTTCTTGGAAAGAAAAAGCATACTACAGTTTGTATTTGCAAACTTTTGTTGTTTACATCTACTTTAGTATTCGTTCCTAAGTTAAAAGTAATCCCGATAACAAGTATCACTATAAAAATACGCAGTATATCCCATATTCCTGTAATTGTAAATACATCAGAGGTTATATTAAGATGAGGTAATATTACATCTATTAATATATATATGAATACCAATTGTGCTGTACTATTGAGCGTTTCAACCAATAATGATAATACTTTTGAACTAAAAAATCGCTTCTGTTCAAATGAAAAAACTTTTTGAGACGTTGTCATATTTTATCTAGATTTAATAATTCTGATTTCGATTTTATCTCAACAAATTTATTAGTAAATAACTGCATCAAATTTATCCCCAAATAATTCTTCAGTAGGAGAAGTGCAACTAACAGTTAAAATAAGAATTAATGTCGTTAAGAAACCGACCTTAAAAATGCTTTTCTTCATAATTTTGTGTTTTTAATTTGGTTAATACGATTAATTTTTGTACTTTTGCATTTCGAAATACGCTGCAAAGGTATAATAAATATTCAAATATTCCAAATTTCCGACTTACCGAGTAGCGAAAAAACAAAAATATAACAAGCAGATAATCAATATATTACAAAATCGCTGTATGAGAAAAAGTTACTACCCCAAAATAGCAGCCTTATGCATTACACTATTACTTTCAATCACGTATGTATCAAATAGTTATGCACAAACCAACGATACTATCAGTACGCAATTAGAGGCAGAAAACGAGACAAAAAACGACAATAGGACTAGTCACCTATTAATTATTGCCATATCCTGTGCTATTTGGATCATTGGATACAACTTTTTATCATCTAAAGCACTACTCAAAAAGACATCTAAAGAGAAAAAAGCGCTCAAAGAAGAGAACTCGCAACTGCAACTATTGAATGAGATGCAGCAAATAAAACGAGAAAACGAGCGGAAGATTGCACAACTCAAACTCAAACAACTAAACAAAGAGATAAACCACAAGAAAACGTTGCTTTTGCAGCACATCACAGAGCATATCAACCTAGCAAAACGAATACAACAGCACAAGAACACCGAAAAGATTCCGCAATGGCTAGAAACCTATTTGGCAAAATACTCCTACTCCAACGAAAAGAATTGGAATCGATTTTTAGTAGAATTTGAAGGCGTTTTCCCTAAACTTCTGGTATTTATGAAAGAAAATCACCCAACGCTCACAGAGAATGATTTGCAATACTTACTTTTGACAATCTTAGGTTTGGACACAAATGACATTGCATTTGTACTCAACAAGACAACTCGCACTATATGGAACAGACGAGATACGATTAAATCACGTTTGACATTGGGAGATATATCTATTGAGACATGGTTGGATACACTCATTCACTCCTACCAAAAGCAATACCGAGACCTTCTAGAAGAAAAAGACCAAGATTAGTAGCCAAAATAGGATTAAGCAGTATTGAATTTGGTTATTTCATAAATTTTTACTACCTTTGCAGTCGAAAATGGAAAATCGTTACGAAAGAGAGGATCTTCAGAACGCCTTGCGTGTCTTGCGCGAGGGTGGAGTAATACTATATCCTACGGACACTGTATGGGGAATTGGTTGTGATGCGACCAACGCTGAGGCTGTCGCGCGCGTGTACGCGATTAAAAAACGTGTAGATAGCAAGGCGATGTTAGTTCTATTGGACGGAGCGGGAAAACTACAGGGGTATATGGACAAAGTGCCTGATACGGCGTGGATGTTACTCGAGGCTAGCGAAGGTCAAAAACCACTGACCATTATTTATCCTAAAGCGAAGAATCTAGCCGCTAACCTGCTTGCGGAAGACGGCAGCGTGGGCATACGCATCACGGAAGAAGCATTCTCCAAAGCACTGTGTGAACAATTACGTCGTCCTATCGTCTCTACATCTGCCAATATAAGCGGCGAGCCAGCGGCTAAGAGTTTTCAGCAGATTAGTCCTGAACTGCTAGAGGCGGTGGATTATGTGTGTCACTTCCGTCGCGAGGATAGTAGAAAGTCTGTACCTTCTTCCATTATTAAGATAGATGAGCAAGAACGAATAACAATCATTAGAGAGTAGTTATGTTTTGGAACAAGTGGAACAAGCGTAAAAAAATGCAACTCATATATCTCCTTGTGGATATGTTGTCTTCTGTATTCGTATGGGGCGCCTTCTTGATATTCAGATGGTTAGTGTATGAGGATCGCATGTTTTCTGTGGATGCAGTACTTGTCCCAATGTTCAATTTCTACCTTCCATTGTTACTATATCCAGTAGGTTGTTTATTCGTGTATTATCTATCTGGATATTATTTGCGTCCGCTCAGAAAACGTTATTCTAGAGAGTTACGTAGGACTTTTGTATCATCGTTGTTAATCTCATTAGGAGCGTTTTTTATTATCATTATGGACGATCCTGTAGGCGATTATCAACGCTATTTGACCTCCCTCTTTGTTCTATTTGCCATTCAGTTTATGGGTTCCTATTTACCTCGTTTGTTAGTGACTTATTTGTCCCATAAACTAGATAGTGACACTCCTCGTATATATACGATTCACTCCATGAAGGAGGTGGATCGTTTTGAGCAGGAGCATGCTCGATTGCCATATGATGAGGTCGTATTGGATTTGGGCGAACAATCCAAAGAACAATCCATCTATACTATTATCAATCGTCTATATCCATGCAATGTGGAGATCTCCGTTGTTCCTACTTTGTACGATATGCTGACGGGTGCAGCCATGATTGAAGAAGTAGGGGATCAACCTTTGATTCACATCACCGAGCATAAGATGAGTGATACGCAATTGTGTATCAAACGTGCTTTTGATGTGATTGTATCGGCGCTGATGCTCGTTTTACTGAGTCCTGTATATGCGGTGGTAGCTTTGCTGGTGCGTTGTACATCTCAAGGTCCAGTTATTTATCGCCAGGAGCGTATAGGCTTACATGGTCTGCCTTTTGATATTCTGAAGTTTAGAACGATGTATGTCTCCTCCGAGAGCGAGAAACCACAACTCTGTGCGGATGATGATCCCCGTGTGACACCTATAGGACGATTCTTGCGTAAGTATCGTCTAGATGAGTTGCCACAATTTTGGAATGTGCTCAAGGGTGAAATGTCTATCGTTGGACCACGACCAGAAAGACGCTATTTCATCGACCAAATTGAGCAACAAGCACCATACTACTGCGTGATTTATAAGGTTCGTCCAGGCTTAACTAGCTGGGGACCTATCAAGGTGGGATACACAGATACATTAGAGAAAATGATACGACGACTCAATTTTGATGTCGTGTATTTGGAGAATATGTCTTTGATGCTTGATGTCAAAATTATGTTTCACACCATCGGTGTACTACTGAATGGAAAAGGAAAGTGAGTAATGGTTTATGGTTTATAGTTTATAGGAGAGGGTTATGACTTACGATGAAGCAATAAAACGAATCGAGCAACTAGTTCAGGAACTAGAGGCAACTAAGGCCATTAGTATGGATGAGTACCTAGCCAAAGCCAAAGAGGCTAAGGAACTAATTGTGTTCTGCCAAAAAGAGCTGACGGGTTGGGAGAAAAAGATAGGGGAGATTGTAACTCCTGGGGAGTGACAATCTCGGACGGCGTTCCGCCTATGGGACGCTTCGCTATGGGACGCCGCAAGCGGCTATAGGCGAGAAAGTTACTCCTCGGAGAAGTGTACGAGGACGTGACGATAGGAGTTGAATATCTTGGATTTAGAAACGAATCCAAGGTATTTTTTTTGTTCATCGACTACAGGCAAGTTCCATGCTCCTGTATCCTCAAAGACCTCCATTACCTTGCCCATTGGCATGGTGTTGGTGATGATGGCTTGTGGAGAGTTCATCAGTTGCTTGACCGTAAAACGATCATACAAACGAGGTTGGAACATAATATTGCGTACTTCGTCTAATAGTAAGATTCCTAGTAATTTACCCTCTTTGTCAATGACAGGAAATATATTACGCCTGCTTTGTGCAATCACTTTGACTAGTTCACCCAAGGTCATCTCTGGGTTGAGCGTTTTGAGGTCTGTCTCTAGCACATTATCCATCTTTAGCAGGGTCAGAACCGAACGGTCTTTATTGTGGGTAAGCAGTTCGCCTTTTTGCGCCAGACGCATGGCGTAAAGGCTATGAGGTTCGAAGATCTTGATAGTCAAAAATGATACTACCGCTACTGCCATGAGTGGCATAAAGAGGTGATATCCGCCTGTGAGTTCGGCAATAAGGAAGATACCCGTGAGCGGTGCATGCATGACACCCGCCATCAATCCGGACATACCTGCCAATGCAAAATTAGCCTCGGGCACACCTAAACCAATCATATTCATCAAGCGTGCACAGACAAAACCTGTGATAGCTCCCATAAAGAGCGAAGGAGCAAAGATTCCACCTACACCGCCACCGCCGTTGGTAGCTACCGATGCAAAGATCTTGAACAGCAGAATGGCTGCAAAATACCCTACCAAGACCCACGAACTTGTTCCCAACGTCTCAAAAGGGCTATTAGCAATGGCAGAAACCGAATCGCCATTGATGAGTTGTTTGATGACATCGTATCCCTCACCGTATAGTGGTGGGAAGAGGAATAGTAGAATGCCCAAAGTGACTCCACCTACTAGGAACTTCGCCCAGGTGTTTTGAATCTTGCGTTTGAACAACTGCTCCAGGGTGTTCATGCCACGCGTGAAGTAGAGGGATACCAACCCGCAGGCTATACCTAATATAATATACCATGGCAGACGCTCCACAAAGAATGGCTCACTGTTCGTGAGCGGGAACATAGCTTCTTGCCCATTCACCATGAACGATATCGCAGTAGCAGTAACAGACGATATGAGCAATGGCGCCATACGCGTCATGGTCAGGTCCATCATCAGCACTTCTAGCGTAAAAACTAGGCCTGCGATAGGGGCTTGGAAAATACCACCCACGGCACCTGCTGCACCACAACCAATCATGAGCATCATCGTCTTCTGGTCAAGGCGGAATAGTTTGGCTAGATTACTACCGATCGCTGCACCTGTCATCACGATAGGTGCCTCGGCTCCGACCGAACCACCAAAACC
>JBGVEC010000103.1:0-5404 GCA_045119815.1 Paludibacteraceae bacterium
ACCGACAGGGATATCAAAATTATTCAGCAGATGAAAGGCTTGAACCACGGTATGCTGGGGCGAATCCAATTGCGGAGCTGTGCTTTGGAAGAACGCTGCACGTACGAAGCGTGAAGGAGGAGTCATATCGCCAGGTAAACCGTGCAAACCACTTCCGCCACCAAATGCTTTGAGATCCAAAGAACCTATCTCACGTTGGTGAATAGAACCAGAAGCCAGGTTGACATAGTTGTTGAGATTGGTCAGGTGCCATGTAAACTCGGGAGAGTTGGTCAAGACACCCAAAGGGTTCTCGTGTAGCTTAACCTGTTGATTGATAATCTCTACCACCACTTGTCTACCAGAGGGTTCGGTGATACGCCAATGCACCGTAGAGGCACGAGGATCGGTGCCTATAATGCGAATGGTAGGCAATAAAGCAATCATTTCATCAATAGTAGCGCAGGTGCTCAGTACCCATGCAACGAACTGCATGTCGCTCACGCACAGAGACTTATCTTCTTCCTTGTAGGGCATATATTGGCCATAATCGGGGAAATAGAATAAGCCTGCTGCTAGTCCTGCTTCGTTGATACCCTCCATAATGAACTCATCGTTTTCTACGGCAATGCCCACATAACCATATTCGGCAGTAAAACTCTTGCCGTGAAGTGTGCCGTCAGGCAGCCATGAGCGTTGTTTTTGTCCTCGGGGAACGACCACATACATGGCGTTGAGCGGTTCTGCTGCCCATTCAATGGTGCGTGCTGTAACGGTGAGATTGTCAGCAGTTTGCAGGGTGATACCTGTACATGCTTGGGCTTTGTGTAATCCCAATGCTCCGGTCAGAAGAATGACCAATAGAATAATTCTTTTCATAGTTGTAATTGATTAGGGGTTAATGGTTTGAGAGGTAAAGACAAATAGTGTGCCAAATTGGTGTAAGGTGTAGGGTGTAAGGTGTAGAGTGTAAAGGCGAGGAAGCAAAAATATTCGCATTTTTTGCACATATACATTTTTTTTTGTACCTTTGTCGCGAAAATGAACAATGACCTATTATATAAGGAATTAGAGGAATGGTACGAGGTGAATCATCGTATCCTGCCTTGGCGTGAGACGGAAGACCCATACAAGATATGGATCTCGGAGATTATTCTTCAACAGACTCGTGTAGCACAAGGTATGGAGTACTACCATCGAATAGTGACCCGTTTTCCTGATATTCAGTCGCTTGCACAGGCAGAGGAAGACGAAGTGCTACTCTATTGGCAAGGATTAGGGTACTATTCGAGGGCGAGGAATTTGCATAAGGCAGCGCAGTTGATGAAAAATCATGAGATATTTCATCTGTCGAATGTTGAAGGTCGAAAGTCGAAGGTTGAGAGTCGAAAGTTGAAAGACGAGGAGATATTCTCTGCACTGCGTAGTATGCCAGGTGTGGGGGATTATACAGCGGGAGCAATAGCGTCGTTTGCGTTTAATCTGCCCTACCCTGCGTTGGATGGCAATGTCTATCGTGTTCTGTCTAGATTATACGACTGCGAAATAGCGTTTGATACCACCGAGGGTAAGAAGCATTTTAGGAAGTTGGCAGAGGAGTTGTTGGACAGAGAGCATCCACGATTGTTCAATTCGGCTATCATGGAACTAGGAGCATTGGTGTGTCTGCCTACCAAACCTATGTGCAACGAGTGTCCGTTGAGGATATGGTGTAAAGCATTGGCTAACAATACGGTAGAACTATTGCCTGTGCGTAAGCCCCGTCCGAAAGTGCGTGATCGCTACTTGGAATATACTATCTATATCACCCCTGAGAGGACGACTTTGATTCATCAACGCAAAGGGAATGATATTTGGAAGCACCTCTGGGAGTTTGTGTGCGCGGAGCGCTCAGGCGAAGAGGCTATAAGGCGAAAGGAGAAAGGCGAGAAGATATTGGAGCTGACGCATGTGCTTTCGCACCAGAAGTTGCATGCGAGGTTTGTGATAAAAAACGTGTCAGAACTTCCTGAGATTCCTGACACGTTAGTGGTTAGCTTGAATGATCTGGATAATTATGCGTTTTCGAGATTGACGCTCAATGCCATTGAGAAACTACACATCCCTCATCACTCATAGTTTATACTTACCTTTTACGGGTTCATAACGGGTTATTACTATGAGATTACTATGAGATTAGTATGTGATAACTATATGATTCATATCTCTTGCTTATCCCTAAGTCCGCAGGAATTTATTTCGCTGACTTTCTGCGGTTACATTCTTGGCAAAGCATTTGGCAGTTCTCTGCTACGGTACGACCGCCTTTTGACCATGGTGTAATATGGTCTGCCTCCATAAATTCAATATCAAAATGTTTGCCACAATGAGGACAAATACCCATTTGTTTCTCATAAATCTCGCGGCGGGTATTGTCATCAAATGCACGGATATTCAAGTGATGCTCTTTTCTGTCCAATACATACGGATAAATACCTCGTTTGTTGCTCACATCGCTATCTTTCATTAGTCGTGCAATCTCCTCTTCCAAAGCAGCAGTATCCCATGCTTGAGTATGGAACTGGTCATATAGCGCACCCCAATCTTGTCCTTTCATCTCTTTGCGTTTTTTAGGGAAGACGGTTTGTACCCAGTTAATGACGGTTGTGAAATACAACCACAACTCATTGGCGTTGGGGTCATTCTGATGCTTACTCATATATTCCTCAATACGCCCTTTGCTAATCCAAGAAATGGCTGTTTCCAAATAATCTTGGCGGATGCAACTGCCATTGAGATAGTCACTTGCCAGTTTATATGCCACACAACCATTTTTGCTAAAGCACACTTTGGCACTATTGACCCAGCTGCCACAATAAACGGCATTGCGCAATTCTTGGTCGGTCAGTTTCTCGCCTGCGATATTGATCGTCTTAAACCAACCCAGTTTTTCGCTGTCTGTACCTGTACAAATATAGACCATGAGTTTGTAGTCCAAGAACTTCTCGCGTTGGTCAGAAGGCAGACTATGAAAATAACTGAGGTTATAACTAAAATCGCCATTCACATATTGGCAGATAGAGATGGTACGTTGCTGACCATCAATCACTTCGTATGTGCCGTCACCTTTATCCGCCCAGTACATTACATTGAGTGGAAAGCCTTGATTTACTGTGGTGATAACTGCATCACGTTGTTTGTCTTTATAGACGAACTCGCGCTGATAAGGTGGACGCACATCCAGTTTGCCACCAAAAGCCACTACGCCACCTTCGGCATTGTCTTGATACCCGTTCGCCAAATCACGGATAGTAATTTCATGTAATTCGATTTGCATAGGATTATTTCTTTTTGCGGATTAAAATACGAGCGTAAATACTTGAGTATAATTGACCTGTTTCCACATCCTTAAAAGCAGGAACTTTATCTGTTAATGGATTAAATTTTCTATATAAAGTACCTTTTGCATTTATTGTATACTTTCCTGTAGATTTTCCTTCTTTATCTAAAATTTCCATTTTACGCATGTTGGTAAAAGTACAACTTCCAACAATACCTAATTCTAATATATCAAATTGTTCTGGATTAAATTTATCTAAGAAAGTAATAGGTACTCCCATAACCCCCTCATAGTCATAAGGAATATCAGTATAAGTATTGACGTTGATTGCGTTATAATTTTCATAATGTGGATATTCCTCTGGAATATAGTGTTTGTACAGAACTAAATTCTCAGTGTGCTTCTTTACTGGCAAATTGGTAAACCAACAAGATGTTGAAACACGAGCTAGTTTTTTACCATTCTCAATATGGTGGTATTTTTCCCAAGAATCAGGAACTTCAAAGAACATACCTACATTGAAATTAGTGTAACCAGTTCGGATTTTATCTTCTTTGAACATCTTAAATGTTTCTTTGTAAGTTAATGCATTGGTATTTCCTATAATAATAAACTGTTTATTGTGTCTATCTAGCAACGATAAATATTCTCTAAACAGCGAAAATGGAGGGTTAGTAACAACTATATCAGCCTCTTTTAGTAATTCGATACTTTCAGGACTGTCGAAAGAGCCATTACCCTTCAATACTGATATTACATTCTTGTCATTTTGTATAAGATATTGAATATCTACCAAATTGATAGCCCCGTCACCATTGGTATCAATAACCTCTGTTATCTCCACCTTGTAGGCAATTTTCTTGGGATCATCTATCGTATCGCCAAAATCAAGCAACAACTCATTACCCGATACGGGAGAGCCGTTATAGCAAGTAGCAATAAGTTTCTTTAACCCTAACTTATTGAACATTAGTGCAAAATACTTAAAGAAATTACTTTCGTATGGATCGTCGCAGTTGCAGAAAACAACTTTATCCCGAAAATATTCGGTATAGTGACGGAGTTCTTTTTCAATATCAGTCAGTTGAGTATAAAACTCATCCTTTTTTGCGTCTTTTGCTTGGGCAAGATCCTTTCGTGCCATAGATTGATAGTTTGCGCAATGCTATCAATCCACTATGCGATAAGAAAAGTGTGAGTTTTCTATCGCGTACCAAGGTAACCCGCCAAGGAGACCTTTTACTCCAGTAAAAAACTCACACTAGGTGTAAGCATAGACTAAAATCTGGAGTATAGGTATCCTAATAGCGACACCTTAACTTATTACTTCTGTTGTTTATCTCCTTAAAACTTGGCGGGTTTTCGGTAAACGCGAAATAATAGCTAATGCTGTTAATAAAAATATGTATTGATTGGTAACGCTTTACCTAATCGGCTACAAAGGTACGACAAAATTTGCAGATGTGCAAGAAAAATCGCATTTTGGTACGATTTTTCTGGTGTAAGGTGTAATGTTTAATTTAATCATCCACCTAGGAAGGTATAGGAATAGTGCGTGTATTGTGCGTCTATTGTCCGTGTATTGTGCGGTAATTGACAAGAGAAAAGTAATCGCCGTCTATGTCATGCATAAACGGCGATTTAGTATTTCGTGGACGTAGCAAAGCCGCTACTGTTTAGGGGTTAGCGGGTTATTTTTGGAACTTGCCAACTAGTTTGATGGCTAAGTTCACGAGCCAGTCTGGAGTGTGCTTGAGCAATGGTGTGCAGAGGTGGTTGATTACACCTGGCATATCCGCTTTCTTGCCACGGAACATCTTTTTCAATGCACGTTTCACCAATTTCTCTGGTGGAATAGCCACAGTCAAGTTCACCGCCAAACGGCGCAAGTGAGGCGCTAAACCAAAGAGTTCGGTATCTACCGCTCCAGGAGTCATCACGGTTATATTCACGCCCTTAGGTTTGAACTCATACCACAATGACTTAGAGAAGTTATAAATGAAGGCCTTGCTCGCATTATAGGATTGTATACCTGGCATAGCCATCCATGCAGACATAGAAGACATATTGAGGATATATCCCTTGCGACGTGGCTTGCCACAGATC
>JBGVEC010000104.1:0-3084 GCA_045119815.1 Paludibacteraceae bacterium
TTGAGATAATTCTTTGACACAAAGAACATAATCAAGAATGCTACACCAATAGTCAGGAGCAAACCGCCAATAATAACCGCCTTGTCAATTGGGTTGATGAACAAGCCATAAAGGAGTACAAATAATCCTACCAACGAGCAAAGTGCACCATACTCCAAATGTTTCAACACAGCCATCTTGGTGGTCTTCTTCTTGCTATCAGACTCATTCAACATCTCAGCCATTGCTTTGAAGTCAATGTTTGCACCTTCGCTCTTCTCAATCATCTGAGAGATGAGTTTACTATGCTCCTCCACTTTGTGACGGCGATTTTTGAGATACATAATTACACCCGTCAAAATAATTGCTGGTATTCCACCAAAAAGTAACAACACTCCAAAAATTGGAACTAACCCATCCATAAATGAATCTAACATACTTCTAAAAATTTAATAAGTTTAACAAATCGTTCTCCATCGCTTCTCTGCGACTACACCCATTAGACAAATGAGAAAAAGAAAACATTACAAACGACTGATATTTTTTTAGGTGAGGTATATACAATTTTAAATTTTTCGTTGAGCGCCTCAGGGAGTTGATTGAGGCGCAATGTTGTTGACAAGAAAAATGTTGTTGATGTTGTTGGATTAAAATAATTTCTTGTTTTGGTGTGATTGTTGTTATCGTAGCGAGCAGGAGGTAATAAATTCCTTCAAACACACATCATTTTGCCTGTGTATTGTTCCACGCTCCTAAAAAATACTCAATTCTCAGGGCGTTATTTTGCCATTAAAATGCTCGTAAAGCTTTGTACCTGAGCGAGTTCCGAGCAAATCAATCCATTCTTCCAATTTCGCGCTTCTAGCACGCGCCACGGAGCCAAATCGTTGCAGTATCTTTTGCTTTGTAACCACTCCAACTCCCTGAATATCATCGAGTTCGCTCTTTGTTTGAGCCTTACTTCGCTTCTTTTTGTGGTAACTGATAGCAAATCTGTGCACCTCATCCTGTATCTCCACCATCAGTCGGAAGATCTCGTCCGTCACCTTCATACCAAACTCCTGAACAGGGTCGCCATAGAGTAGGGTATTCGTCCTGTGCTTGTTATCTTTCTTTAATCCCGCTATCGGAATCTGCAATCCCAACTCTCCATACACTACCTCCTTAATGGCACTCATCTGTCCCAGTCCACCATCGGCAATAATCAAGTCGGGTAGGGGACTGCCTTCCTCAATCAATCGGCTATACCTCCTTCTCACTACCTCCCTCATACTTGCGTAGTCATCGGGACCTACCACCGTCTTAATCTCAAATTTCTTATACTCATTCTTACACGCTCTACCTTTCTTAAACACCACACAACCTGCCACCGCATTACTACCTTGCGTATTCGAGTTATCAAAACTATCTATCCACATGGGTAGGGTAGGAAGACCTAACAAACTTTGCAATCCACCCAAGATACGGGCAGCCCGTTGGTCTGGATTTAGCTTATCTTCCTGATGAATTCGGTCTTTCTTATACTGCTGCACATTCTGCATCGCCAAATCCAGTAGTTTCTTTTTATCTCCTCCCAAAGCGATATTCACATGCAAATTTTCATCAATTATCTCCGGAATAAACGGAACAATCACCTCTCTTGTTGTACTTCCTAACTGCTCTCGCAATTCGTAAATACCCATCGCCAATATTTCCTCTCTAGTCTCATCCAATTGCTTCTTGTACTCAATTGTCTGTCCCTGTACAATACTTCCCCTATGCACATGCAGCATACTGATATACACATTTTGCCCCATTTCATCGTATCCGAATACATCGACATCGCCTGCATGCGAGTTCGTAATAACTGTTTTACTCTTGAAATTCTCGATCAATTCGAGCTTTTCTTTCAGTCGCCCAGCCTCTTCATATCGCATCGACATCGCTGCTTCCATCATCTCTGCCTCGATCTGCTTGCCAATCTCTTGTGCATCACCTTTGATAATCTTACGAGCAGCTTCTATATATTCCAGATACTTCTCTCTGCTTACTTTTCCCTCACAAATACCGCAGCAATTACCCAAATGATACTTCAAGCACACGCGATATTTCCCCATTTCAACGCTACTTTTATTCATCTGCATAGCGCATGTGCGAATAGGGTAGAGCTTGTGAATTAGCTCCAAAACCAAGTCCAAAGTATATCCAAAAGTATAAGGGCCATAGTAATCTCCTATGCCCTTAATAATCTTCCTAGTCTTAAATATCCTAGGGTATTCCTCTCTCGTAATACAAATACTTGGATAACTTTTTCCGTCCTTCAGTAATATGTTATAGTGAGGTTGATATTGCTTAATGAGGTTATTTTCTAGCAAAAACGCATCCTGCTCACTATTTACCACCACATATTTAATATCAGCTATGCTTTTAACCAGTAATTTGGTTTTGTAGCGATCCTGCTCTTTATGAAAATAACTGCTTACCCTGCGTTTTAGATTCTTTGCCTTACCCACATATATCACTTCCCCTACCTCATTGAAGTATTGGTACACTCCTGGCTCTTCAGGCAATCGCCGAAGTATCTCTTGTATATGTGGATTTTTAGACATATATTCCGATAAAATCGGAGCAAATTACAAATTAATAGTGCTTAATCATTCACCACTAACTTGTCTTTGCTCCTTATTCTTTACTCCTTACTCAAAGCTTAGCAGCTCAGCAAACTGCTAATTTCTACATCATCGCCAATAGCCTTGCGACCATTCAAGAAGTCCAATTCAATAATAAAGTTGATATACACCTTCTTTACATTGAATTTTCTCACCAATTCCAATGCTGCAGCCATTGAGCCACCTGTAGCCAACAAATCATCATGCAAAAGCACCACATCATCCTCATTCAATGCATCTGCGTGAATCTGTATAGTATCTACACCATACTCTTTTGCATAGCTTACCTCAATAGTTTCTGCAGGTAACTTTCCACGTTTGCGCACTGGCACAAATCCAGCACCCAAATCCATTGCTACAGCTGGGCCTAGTATAAATCCTCTTGATTCAATACCAACTACTTTTGTGATGCCATAAGCACGATACAAATTCACAATCTCATCTTTCATCCATTTCA
>JBGVEC010000105.1:0-2097 GCA_045119815.1 Paludibacteraceae bacterium
CGCGGTAATACATAGGGGGCAAGCGTTATCCGGAATTATTGGGTGTAAAGGGTGCGTAGACGGGAAAATAAGTTAGTTGTGAAATCCCACGGCTCAACTGTGGAACTGCAACTAAAACTGTTTTTCTTGAGTATCGGAGAGGAAAGTGGAATTCCTAGTGTAGCGGTGAAATGCGTAGATATTAGGAGGAACACCAGTGGCGAAGGCGACTTTCTGGACCGTAACTGACGTTGAGGCACGAAAGTGTGGGGAGCAAACAGGATTAGATACCCTGGTAGTCCACACTGTAAACGATGGATACTAGGTGTAGGGGGTATTAAGCCTTCTGTGCCGCCGCTAACGCAATAAGTATCCCACCTGGGGAGTACGACCGCAAGGTTGAAACTCAAAGGAATTGACGGGGGCCCGCACAAGCAGTGGAGTATGTGGTTTAATTCGAAGCAACGCGAAGAACCTTACCAGGGCTTGACATATACAGGAATAAGTTAGAGATAGCTTAGCTCTTCGGAGCCTGTATACAGGTGGTGCATGGTTGTCGTCAGCTCGTGTCGTGAGATGTTGGGTTAAGTCCCGCAACGAGCGCAACCCCTATCGTTAGTTGCTAGCAGGTAATGCTGAGAACTCTAGCGAGACTGCCGGTGATAAATCGGAGGAAGGTGGGGATGACGTCAAATCATCATGCCCTTTATGTCCTGGGCTACACACGTACTACAATGGCCGTAACAGAGGGAAGCAATATAGTGATATGGAGCAAAACCCTAAAAGCGGTCTCAGTTCGGATTGAAGGCTGAAATTCGCCTTCATGAAGCTGGAATTGCTAGTAATGGCAGGTCAGCATACTGCCGTGAATACGTTCCCGGGCCTTGTACACACCGCCCGTCACACCATGAGAGTTGGAAATACCCGAAGCCTGTGAGCTAACTTTTAGAGGCAGCAGTCGAAGGTAGAGCCAATGATTGGGGTGAAGTCGTAACAAGGTAGCCGTATCGGAAGGTGCGGCTGGATCACCTCCTTTCTAAGGAGAACTAAATCTCTTAAAAATATTTATTGTTTATTTTTCAATGTACTTTTATAGTACATTAAAAATAGAGTAGGCTCATACAAAAGAAATGATCATCAACTCTAAGATATGGGCTCATAGCTCAGATGGTTAGAGCGCACGCCTGATAAGCGTGAGGTCGATGGTTCGATTCCATTTGAGCCCACCAAAAGATATTTTGTATATTTCAAAAAAGTATTGACAAAGTATTTTTTTATGTATAAAATATCGATTAGCACATTGAAAAATATATAGATAAATGCGAAAATAATTGATAGGTAAAACTAGCATACTATAAGTATGTAAAAACAATTAAACCGAAATGAGAACAAATTAAGTTTTGTAAACATTAACCGTAAAAAATAGGTTAAGCTACTAAGAGCATAAGGTGAATGACTTGGCACCAAGAGCCGAAGAAAGACGTGATAAGCTGCGATAAGCGACGGGGAGAAGCAAATATTCATTGATCCGTTGATTTCTGAATGGGGAAACCCAACTAGAGAAAAAAGTCTAGTTACTTGCGCATGAGTAAAGTAGTGCGTTTAGAGGGAACGTAGGGAACTGAAACATCTTAGTACCTACAGGAAGAGAAAGAAAAATCGATTCCTTGAGTAGTGGCGAGCGAAAGAGGAAGAGCCTAAACCTAGAGTAGTAATACTTTAGGGGTTCGGACTACATAATTGATCTAACAAATCTAGTAGAACTGTTTGGAAAGGCAGACCATAGATAGTGAAAGTCTAGTATATGAAAGAAGAGTTAGCATGGTAGTATCCAGAGTAGTGCAAGACACGTGAAATCTTGTATGAATGAGCGGGGACCATCCCGTAAGGCTAAATACTACTTGGTGACCGATAGTGGAGCAGTACCGTGAGGGAAAGTTGAAAAGAACCCCGGGAGGGGAGTGAAAAGAACCTGAAACCTTATGTTTACAAGCAGACAAAGCACGTTAAAGTGCGATGTCGTACTTTTTGTAGAACGGTCCGGCGAGTTATTGTATATGGCAAGGTTAAGTACTAATAAGGTATGAAGCCGAAGCGAAAGCGAGTCTGAAATGGGCG
>JBGVEC010000106.1:0-6797 GCA_045119815.1 Paludibacteraceae bacterium
ATGTTGGCAGTGCCATTCACTATCTTGACCAACTCGCTCAAGGGTGACAATATGGGTTACTATCTTGGCTTGTTCAACTGTACTATCTGCTTGCCACAAATCGTAGCTGCTTTGATTGGTGGTTCTATCCTTAAATATATATGCGTAGGCTCACAGGTGGGTATGTTGGTGACAGCAGGTGTTCTGCTTATCCTTGGTGCTGCTAGCGTAGTGCTCATCAAAGAAGGCAAGAAATAACACTACCTTAAAATTGTTAAAACTTTTAAAACACTTAAAACATAATTTATTAAATTTTTAACATGATGAAAAACAAGACATTTTTACTTGTACTTTTCGCAGCGTTCTCAATGGCTATGTCTGCGCAAATTACAGGTACCGTTTTGGAAGATGCTACCGATTTCCCTGTTATTGGTGCTAGTGTCATTGAAGTGGGCACAACCAATGGTGTAATCACGGATTTCGATGGTAATTTCGTACTCAACGTAGCGGAAGGAACGCAAATCCAAATCAGTTACATGGGTTTTGCTGCACAAACACTCGCTGCTAAAGATGGTATGATTGTTCGCCTTGCTGAGGACACACACGTTCTCCAAGAGGTTGTAGCAATCGGTTATGGTTCACAGACCAAGAAAGAAATCACTGGTTCTGTTTCTTCTGTTAAAGCAGAGGACTTCAATCAAGGTGTGGCTGCTAACCCTATGGGTCTTATTCAAGGTAAAGTGGCTGGTCTTAACATTGTAAAGACAAGTGGTGACGACCCTGCGAACAATAAATACAGCGTACAGCTTCGTGGTGTGGGTTCGCTTAAAGGTGATGCTTCTCCTCTTTATGTAATTGATGGTGTTCCTGGTGGTGATCTTTCTTCAGTTCTTCCTTCTGATATCGAGTCTATCGATGTCCTCAAGGATGGTTCTGCTGCCGCTATTTATGGTGCACGCGCGAACGCGGGTGTCATCCTTATTACCACTAAACGTGGTTCTAAAGATGGTAAGTTCCACGCTGAGTACAACGGTTCTGTAAATACGGCTGTAATGGCTGACGCTCCACGCGTATTGACTGCTGACGAGTATCGTCAATATATGGTGGCTTCTGGTCGTGGTACCGATATGGGTGGTAACACCGATTGGATGAAGGCTATCACACGCACCCCAGTTTCACATACACACAATATCTCTATCTCTGGTGGTACCGAGAACTTCAACTTCCGTGCTTCTGCTGGCTATCGTGGCCTTCAAGGTATCGTGATCAATTCTGACTTCCAAGAGATCAATGCTCGTTTCGCTGCTAACCAAAAGACACTCAACAAGCGTCTTGAATTAGCATACGACTTCTCTTATACTTCTATCAATAAGGCATGGGCTAACTACGATAACCTCAACCAAGCTATTCGTGCGAATCCAACTATGCCTGTTCGCTCAGATGATCCTAAGTTTGATAAATACGGTGGTTACTATGAGTCTGACAACTTCTACTCTTGGAATCCAGTTTCTGATATAGAGCAAACTACTAAAGATGCTAAAGATCAAGTTATTATGGGTAGTGTACGCGCAACTCTTAATATCATCGAAGGCCTCAAGTTCTCTACTTTCTATTCTATCCAAAACAACCACGCATGGGAAGGTAAGTACCAAAAATCTACTCTCCGTTCTGTTGAGGGTAAGGGTGGTGTTGCTAACCAACAGTATGGTGCTTATACGCAACAAGTAATAGAGAATACGCTCAATTATATCAACGAGTGGAATGGTCACGCTTTCCAAGCTATGCTTGGTCAGTCTTATCAAACTGAGTTGAGCCAAGGTTTCAACGCTTACAACTCAGACTTCCCACTTGACGACCTCCTCTACAACAATCTCGGTATGGGTGAAGGTAAGAAAGAAGGTGCAGATACCTATGCGAACATGGGCAGTTACAAGTACAAAGATAAACTCGCTTCTTTCTTCGCTCGTGTAATGTGGAATTACGATCAACGCTACTTCCTCAACGCTTCTGTTCGTTTTGAGGGTTCTTCTAAGTTCGGTCCTAAGGCTGATCCTGTTCTTGGACAATGGGGTGTGTTCCCTTCTATCTCTGGTAGCTGGAATATCAAAGGTGAGGACTTTATGGCTGACATCGAGGATCTCAACGAGATGAAGATTCGTCTTGGTTATGGTGTTACTGGTAACCAACCTGGTGATCACTACCAATATCTCATGCGCGTCGCACCTGGTGGTGACTACCTCTGGAGTAACGGAGCATTCATCCAACCATGGGGACCTGCTTCTAATGTGAACGAAGAGCTCCGTTGGGAGGAGAAACACGAGCTTAACTTCGGTTTTGACTTTGCTGCTTACAAGAATCGTTTTTCTGGTTCGTTGGATGCTTACTTCCGTAACACAACCGACCTCCTTTGGGAATACAATGTACCAATGCCACCTAATGCTTATGGCACAAAATGGGATAACTACGGACAAATCCACAACTATGGTATCGAGCTCCTCCTCAATGGCGTGCTCATAGAGAAGAAAAACCTCAAGTGGGATCTCGGATTTAACGCTTCTTGGAACCGCAACATGGTTGTTCGTATCACTGGTGACAAGTATGGTCAAAAGGATGAGAACGGTAACATTATTGAGACATATATGACTGTAGGTGGTATCGGCGGTGATGGTCTTACTGGTGTAAGCGCTATGCGTCTACAAGAAGGTCAACCTATCGGTAACTTCTACGGCTTCAAGGCTGCTGGTCTTGATGAGAAGGGTACTATGTGGTACTACAAGAAAGATGGTTCGCTTACCAAAGCTCCAAAAGAAGATGATAAACAAATCATCGGTAACGCACAACCTTACGTTAACTTTGGTTTGAACACCACTCTCCGTTACAAAGAGTTTGACTTTGCACTCAACTTCCGTGGTCAAATCGGTGGTACATACTTCAACGAGACACGCTTCTTCTACGAGCAAACTCGTGGTGTGGAGAACTGCTTGCTCTCTGCTTGGAATGCTAACAACGGTACAGGTGCTCCTTACTTCACTCGCGTGATGTCTGACTACTACCTTGAGGATGCTTCTTACCTCAAACTCAACGACTTGACAATCGGTTATACTCCTACATTGCCAGAAGGTTTTGCTAAATATGTTAACTACATTCGTGTATCATTTACAGCACAAAACCTCTTCACTATCACTGGCTATTCTGGCCATGACCCTTCAACAGTCAACTTGTCTGGTTTAGAGCCAGGCTACGATCGTCGTTCATACTACCCAACACAACGTACTTTCAACCTCGGTCTACAATTCCGTTTCTAATCAGTTAGAAATTTAATTAAATATAGTATATAATATGAAAAAGATAATTTTAGGTTTTATGGCGGCTGCTATGTGCTTGACCACAGCATGTACAGACCTTAAGCCAGAGGTGTACGGTGATGTTACTGCCGACAACTACTTCACTACACCTGAGCAATTCTCCAACCTTATCGCCAATGCATATGCACAAATGATCGGTGAGTACGGTTATGTTTACCGTGAGGGTTATTGGAGTATGCAAGAGTATACTACCGATGAGGTGGTTATCCCTACTCGTGGTACTGACTGGTATGACAACGGAGTACCTATCGCTATGCACCAACATACTTGGACTTTCAATACTCGTGATATCAATAATGGTTGGTCATTCGCATATGGCGGTACAGCTAAATGTAATACCGTTCTTCGCAATATCCGCCAAATCAAAGGTACAGATGAATCTCAATACGATGACGCTACTTGGGCAGGTATCGCTGAGACCAAGACTCTCCGTGCATTCTACCACTTCCTCGCTCTTGACCTCTATGGTAATGTTACCATTGATAGCGCTGTTGTAGAAGAAGATGCTACCAAGATCGTTATCAAGCAATACACTAGCAAAGAGATCTATGACTTCATCGAGTCTGAGCTTCTCACTTGTATTCCACAACTTACCAACGATGTTCGCTATGGTTCTATGACACGTCCTGTAGCTTATGCACTCCTCGCTAAACTTTACCTCAACGCTGAGCGTTATGCAGGTGAGCCACAATGGGAGAAATGTGCTGCATGCTGTGACTCTATCATCAATGGTGGTTATGGTTATGTATTGGATGGTAACTACATGAATGTCTTTAAGACTACCAATACCAATAACCCAGAGATCATCTTCCCTATCGTGTTTGATGCTAAATATGCGAAGGGTAATATGCTTCACCTTATCACTCTCCACTATGTGCACCAAGATGTATATGGTTTGACAACTCCACCATGGAATGGTCCATGTACGCTTGAGTCATTCTACAACAAGTATGATGATAAGGATAAGCGTAAAGCACAGTGGCTCGTTGGCGCAGTACTTGATGCGAATGGAGACACCATTATCTACGATACTGGTAATAAGGCTATTGGTGACAACGGTAAACTTCCTGCAGTTATCACTGCTAAGGTTACTAAAATCTTGGATGCTACCAAAGCTAACACCTTTGAAGGTGCACGTTTCGTGAAGTTTGAGCCAGAGTATGGTATTGAGCACCACGCTAATAGTGACTTCCCTATCTATCGTTATGCAGATATTCTTCTCATGAAAGCTGAGTGTCTTATGCGTCTCAATGGTGGTTTAGCTAACGGTGATGCGCTTGCTCTTGTTAACCAAGTACACACTCGTGCTGGATTGGAGCCATATACATCGCTTGATCTTGATGAACTTCTTGATGAGCGTGGTCGCGAGCTTGCATGGGAGGGTCACCGTCGTCAAGACCTTATCCGTTTCGGCAAATATGCTGAGGGTAAATGGGAGTTCATGGATAAAGATGAGAACGGTGCTCCTATCGATCCATCTTACCGCGATGAGCATGTGAACATCTTCCCAATCCCAGAGTGGGTAATGCGTGATAACCCAGGCGTTTACGAGCAAAACCCTGGTTACGCTGTAGCTTCTGCTGAGTAATCATATGATGATTAACAAAAACATAACAACAAATAACTTTATTATTAACTTTTTAATTTTCTAAAGCAATGAAAATGACAAAATTTTTCACAGCAATGTTTGCTGTTGCTGCTTTGACTTTCACAGCTTGTGATGGTAACAACAACAATGGTGGTGTTGTGGTTCCTCCTCCAACAGATTCTACCGTAGTTGAGGAAGAGATCAACATCCCTGCAGTAGCTAATCCTGCAGCTGGTCAAACAACTGTAGTTCTTTATGTACCAGAGGATACTCCAGCTGGTTGCTATGCTGTAGGTTCTTTCAACTGGGATGCTACTAACACAGAGAAGATGTTCACTCCAGTAGAGGGTGCTGATAGCGAGCGTTGGGTTGCTTACACTTTCGATTGGACAGAGGGTCTTGAGTTCAAGGTTCTTGCTGTTCCATCTGACCCATCAGTTACTCCAGGTTGGTCTTACCAATGGGGTAAGAACATCGACCCAGAGAACGACCTTGAGGAGGACAATGTACTTATCCTTGAAGGTAGTGTAGGTGGTGAGTTTGTTCTTGAGAACCAAGGTCAACCAAAACTCAAGGGCTTAGTTGATGGTGGTGTTTGCTACATCCAAGTTAAGGCTTGGGCTACTACTCCAGTTATCAAACCAGTTCCTTGTGAGACTGCTGCTTTCAAACACCCATGGAATGGTGGCGCTTGGGAGTACCGCGATGCTGTTAAGACTGCTGAGGCTACTTTCGAGCTCAACGCTCTCTATGGTAACACTGGTATCAACGTGGCTACTAACGTAAACGGCGACGGTGAGAACTGGTATCCAGCTGATCAAATTGAGTTCGTTGGTGACGTTGCTCAAGGTGACTCTGTAAACGTTAAATTCGTTTCTGAGAAGGGTACTGTTGGTAAACTTACTGTAACTCTTATCGAGAAAGCTACTCCATCTGAGCCAGAAGAGCCAAAAGAGGAGAAAGATATCACTGTAAAGGCTAAAGTTCCTGCAGCTTGGACCAACACTATCACTGCATGGGTATGGCCTACAGGTGGTGAGGGACAAGAGGTTACTCCTACCAAAGAGGGTGACTGGTATGTTTACACACACCACTGCGCTGAGCTCAACATCATCTTCAAGAATGGTGAGGGTTGGAACGGTGACGCTAACCAAACTGTAGATATCACTGTTTCTGAGAATACTTGCTTGGAGCTCGAGTCTGACGGTGCTACCAAAGCTACTTACGTTAACGTAGATTGCGAGTAATTAGCTATTGAAATCATTGATTTCATAAATCTTTGAGAATATAATTTCTCATCCTAGCCCTGTGGTTCGCCACAGGGCTTTTTTTGTCAAGGGATTATTTAACTATTCTTTGTTTTCCATTTGTAACCGCGCTGCAAACGGAAGGGGAATAGCACGATAATGCTTCGCTCTTTCTTCGGAGTTCCCTCGGAGTTCCTTCGGTGAAGTTCCTATGAAGTCCCTATGAAGTCCCTATGGTGACAGGTGGCAAATAGGTGGCAATAAATAGGCAGATGAAGGGATAAAAACAATAAGATGGGAAATGACATCTGGCAGCGATTTGATGAAGGTAAATGCTACGTAATTGTTGGGTGCAAGTGGCAAAAATAAAGAAAAAAAATAAAAACGGATTATTATTTGTATATGTCAAAAAAAAGCAGTACCTTTGTAGCGATTATGGACTATTGTGGGCGAATGCTCAGAAAAAGGTAAAAAACTAAGCGAATAATAAATAAAAATATATATACAATGAATCTATCAGAATTGACCAACAAACTTTACGCAGAAGGCGTGGAGAAAGGTAATGCCGAGGCAGCAGCGATTGTAGCAAAAGCTCAAGAGCAAGCAGCTGCTATCGTG
>JBGVEC010000107.1:0-4813 GCA_045119815.1 Paludibacteraceae bacterium
TACTCTATCTGCGCCAATGTGCCTCCAAAGAGCTGATTAACAGCTGCAGATGCCATCGCGCAGGCTACACCTACCTCACCTTGACAACCCACCTCAGCACCTGAGATAGATGCATTCTCTTTCACCACATTTCCTATCAAAACCGCAGTAGCCAAAGCATGCAAAATACGTGTCTCTGAGAAATCACGCGAACGCCATGTATGGTACAATACCGCAGGTAAGACGCCACAGGAACCGCAGGTTGGGGCAGTAACAATCTTACCACCCGACGCATTCTCTTCACTCACAGCCAGCGCATAAGAGAAAACAAGTCCACGCGTACGCAGGTTGTCTTTGTATGCTGCTACCTTGATATAATAACTAGCTGCCTTGCGACGCAGGTGCAATGGTCCAGGCAATACCCCCTCGTGATCCAATCCGCGCTCTACAGCTTCACGCATGACTTGCCAAACCTCACGCAGATAATCCCAAATCTCTTTACCTTCGTAATGCTCGACATACTCCCAATAGTCCCAACCTTGACTATCGCAGTACTCCTTGATTTCAGAAAGACGAGTCAATGGATAGACTCCCTTTGCCTCATCGCCTTTCGCCTGCGGGGTCCCCGAAAAATCTGTTGATTTTTGGGGTGCTCTATCGCCTAATAGCCTTACTCCGTCAGGATCTTCGGCGAGTGCGCCACCGCCTATGGAATACACGGTCCAATCATCTAGGAGGTTATCTTGATTATCCCATGCACAAAAACGCATACCATTAGGGTGGAAAGGCAAAAACTCCTCATGCCAAACAATCTCCACCGATGGAATGACATCGATGATAGCGGCATCGGTCAAGTGCCCTTTTCCTGTAGCTGACAGACTACCATAGAGATGTGCTTGATAACGCGCAGAATCAGGGTGCGCTGCGAGGAAAAGTTCAGCAGCCTTACGAGGCCCCATCGTATGGCTCGAACTAGGTCCATAGCCAATGCGGAATATTTCGCGAATAGATTTCATTAGTTTGATATTTGGATTCAGGAGCCAGGAGCAAAGACTAAAATGTGTCGTCTGATTAGTCGCTACTGCTATGTCTTGGTTCCTGGTTCCTTGTTCTTGATTCTAAATTAAACGCGCAAAGGTACAACAAAAAATGCACATACGCAAGTGGAGTGAACAATTATTTGCAAAAAGATAGATTTTATCTATCTCATAGACCTATTAGTATCCATGGGAAGCTTGCTTACAATGGGTACTGATAGGGCTGTGATAAGGTGTTAACCGTTTTTTGCAAATATTGTGAGCGAACTGGAGTATGGGCTGCATGGGGTGGCAGTAGCTACGAGGGAATTGGCTTTAATGTGGGGAGTTTCTAGGGAGTATTAAAGCCAAGGCAGATGTTCGAAGGTACAACAAAAAATGCACATACGCAAGCAAGAGAGCAATTTTATAAGAAAATAATAGATGTCAATCTATTTATACGGTATTCATCACTCATTCAAGCTAGCTCATGATGGTAAGAATGAGAGATGCTTACAAGCTAATCTCCTCGCCTCGTTTCAGGCGTTCTTTGAATTCGGCAGTAGCGGTGAAGAGCATATCGCCGCTGGAGTTGAGTGCAGTCTCAACAGAGTCTTGCACCACGCCGATGATAAAGCCCACTGCCACTACTTGCATGGCTATATCGTTGCTGATTCCAAAGAGCGAACATGCCATTGGGATCAGCAATAGCGATCCGCCAGCTACACCCGATGTGCCGCAAGCTGCCAATGTAGCTACAATGCTCAGCAGCAACGCGCTAGCCAATGGAACCTCTATACCGAGCGTATGGCAGGTGGCAAGGGTCATGACGGTGATGGTGATAGCCGCGCCATCCATATTGATAATACTGCCCAGTGGGATACTCACGGAATAGAAATCCTTGTCCAATCCCATGCGTTTGCATATCGCCATATTCACGGGGATGTTCGCCGCTGACGAACGCGTAAAGAACGCACTCACGGCGCTCTCTTTTAGGCAGCGCCAAACCAATGGATATGGGTTGCGACGAAGAATACAACCGACAATCAGTGGATTGATCAGCAGTGAAACGGTCAGCATACAGCCAATGAGCAATAGGAGCAGTTGTCCGTAGGTGGTGAAGATTTCCAAACCACTCTCTGACACAGAGGTATATACCAGACCCAATATACCGAATGGCGCACATTGAATAATCCACCCCACCACTTTCGATACGGCATCCGCCCAATGTTGCAGACTGGCTATTGTTTGCTCTTTGGCTACCGCTTTGAGCGCCAAACCGATGACAACTGCCCAGAAGAGAATACTTAGGTAGTTGGCATTAGCGATGGCCGTAATAGGGTTACTCATAATCTCTTGCACAATATTGCGGAATACATCTGCCAGCGCACCAGGAGCTGCTCCGGACGCACCTTGCACATTGCTCAGAGCGATATGGATGGGAAATAGCTCACTACCAACTACTGCTACCAAGGCGGCAATTAGAGTCGTGAGCAGATAAAGAGTGATCACCAAACGAAAACGACTACCCAAGCCTTTGCCTGCTGCTGCCACGGACGCCATCACCAACACGGCTACCAATACGGGTGCCATGGCTTTGAGTGCGCCTACGAAGAGGTCACCAAGCATCGATATAGGAGCTATTCCAGGCAGTGTGAGTGCCAATACTGAACCAATGATGATACCAATCAAGATGCGCAACATCAAATGGCTTTGTTGCCATGCTTGCCAAGTGCGGCGGAAGAAAGAAGTGAGTTTTGACATAGTAATATAAGAAAATTATAGGAGTTTTTTGAAGATATTTGCACAGATGTTTCTCATGTGCTCCTTGTCGCCAATGATTGCTCGCAAGGCTGTTAGCCCTTCTACGTTTCGTTTTGAGTGTAGCCATAGTCGCATATATCCGCCTTCGGCATATTTCTCTAGCATGTGCTGGTATGCTCGCTCGAAGTGCCATTCGAAATCCGCTTCGGGATGTTGCTTCATACCAAACTGTAATGCGCGCCTTAGAATGGTTTCGGGATCAATATGTCGGTCTGCTTCTGCCACGATGGCTCCATAGATGGTGCGCGGAGCATTTTTGCTGCTAGCACGATGATCTTCCACCGCATCACGCATGATAAGCAATTGCTCCGTGGTGAAGAAGTGTGGTAATACAAGGTCTGCCATCAGTATTTTGCCCGAATGAATATGATGTAGTTCGCGATCCATGGCTAATCCCAAATCATGAAAGGCAGCTATGGTATATGCCATATCTTTGTCTGCTCCATGTTCTTGGGCTAAGATAAGGCTTTCTTGTATCACACTCTCTGCATGGTCGCGCTGATGTCCTTTGTCAAAATCGGCATAGCGTGGCAGAATCTCCTGTTCGATGTATTCTTGTAGGGTCATATATTGCGTATAACAAATCTATTGCAAAGGTACGACAAAAAATGCACATACGCAAGCAAAACAAAGAAAATTCTTCATTCATTTTACTCATCACTTACTACTCATAGTTCACTCCCTATCACTTACGGGTTTATTACGGGTTCGTAAGCTACCTTCACTATGTGATTACTATGTGATTAGTATGAGATTAGTATGAGATTCATATCCCTTGCTTATCCCCTGCTTGTGCAATACCCTTGCAATACCGTTACCACTCCGTTATCACCTTGAAAGGATATGCATAGATAAGCACGGGATGGTAACGGGAAAGATAGGTATCAGCAAGATTGAGGATAGTTATAAATACTAGCAGGGAACTTAGGGAATTTAAGGAATTTGAGGAATTTTCAAAGTTCCCTAAGTTCCCTAAATTCCCTAAATTCTTAAAATTCCTTTTAAAGAAAAAATGCAAGCAAACATTGATAATAAGCAACTTACAATCTTGTTAGTATTTTCCACGAACTCTTTGCGAACACATTTGCAGAAGTCCATAGAAAGTTCTCAGAAAGTAAGTCCATAAAACTATCTACCTGATAATCAATACTCATTTTTCAATACGCAGCATGGCGAAAGTGACGTTTGTGACGGAATGGCGGAAATTTTTGTCCGCCACTTCCGCCAGTTTCGCCAGTTTCGCCACATGTCGTTTTCTTAACTATAGGTTAACTATCCATTAACAAACTACCCTTGCGCAAATGAGGATTTTAAAAATTTCTAAAATTGTAGGTTACTATATTATTTCTTGAGTCTACATAAAAAAAGGGCGATACTTTCGTACCACCCTGAATGTTTACACAACGGAATAATCCTTATTGTGTATATCCTTCAAATTTGTTGCTGCAAAGGTAGTACATTTTTCTGAAATAACAAAATATATTCGTATAAATTTGCATATTTCCTATTTTTTTTGTACTTTTGCAGTCGGTTTGTTCATTGAAATCCTAATATAACAACAGTCCAACGCCAACCCGAACGCCAACGCCTGTTGTGTATGTCCTTCAAATTGTTCATTGAAATCCTAATATAACAACATATTATCGATAAGGGCTGCCATTTTTGGGTTGTGTATGTCCTTCAAATTGTTCATTGAAATCCTAATATAACAACCGAAATCATCACAAGGTGTAGTAAACAAGAGTTGTGTATGTCCTTCAAATTGTTCATTGAAATCCTAATATAACAACGGCTCATTGAGGCGCTTATTGAGCTTCTCAGTTGTGTATGTCCTTCAAATTGTTCATTGAAATCCTAATATAACAACGATGTCCTGTATAAGGGTCGCCATTTTTGGGTTGTGTATGTCCTTCAAATTGTTCATTGAAATCCTAATATAACAACTTTTCGTGTCGTGTATGTGTCATTTAGCTAGTTGTGTATGTCCTTCAAAT
>JBGVEC010000108.1:0-7386 GCA_045119815.1 Paludibacteraceae bacterium
AGAAAACGGATGTGAATAAATTGAGTAACTAATTAAAATAATAATAGGAATGAAAAATGTAATCATGCTAGGCTTGGTAAGCTTGTTAGTGGGTTGCTGCGGCAAACCACATTATGAGAATGTAGATGCGTATCCAGTGAAGCAAGGCTCGTTGGAGGAGATGGTTTATTCTGCGGAGAAGACCGATTTCTCCGTATGGAGTCCTAATGCAGATAGCGTATATCTGAACTTGTATGCGGATGCGACGACTGCTGAGCCATTGAAGCGTTTGGTAATGAAACGTCAAAAAGATGGTAGTTGGACTAAGACCGTGAAGGGCGATTTGAATGGTCAGTTTTATACCTTCCAAGTGGTAGAGCCAAGTTCTCGTTGGACATTGCATGAGACTCCAGGTATCTTTGCTAAGGCCGTGGGAGTAAATGGTCGTCGTGCGGCAATCATTGATTGGGCAACCACTAATCCAGAGGGTTGGGAGGCAGATGTTCGTCCAGCTTTTGCGGGTGCGAAAGACGCTATCATCTATGAGATGCACCACCGTGATATGACTATTCATGCGACTTCAGGTGTGGAGAATAAGGGTAAGTTTGTTGGTTGGACCGAGCACGGAACTAAGACCGCTGAGGGTTTGGCTACAGGTATTGACCATTTGGTGGAGTTGGGAGTGACTCACGTACAGATATTGCCTTCGTATGATTACGGATCAGTAGATGAGACTCGTTTGAGCGACAATAAGTACAACTGGGGTTATGATCCGGTGAACTACAATGCTCCTGATGGCGGTTATAGTACCAATCCTTATGATCCTGCTACCCGTGTGCGCGAGATGAAGCAGATGATTCAAGCATTGCACAAAGCAGGTATTCGCGTGATTATGGACGTGGTGTACAACCATACTTTCAATGTGGAGAATAGCAATTTTACACAAACTTGCCCAGACTACTTCTATCGTCTGCACGAGAATGGCGATTTGGGTAATGCTTCGGGTTGTGGTAATGAGACTGCAAGTGAGCGTGCGATGATGCGTAAGTTTATCGTGGAGTCTTGTCGCTACTGGATAGAGGAATATCATATGGATGGTTTCCGTTTTGATTTGATGGGTATTCACGATGTAGAGACCATGAATCAAGTTCGTGCGATGTTGGATAGCATCGATCCAAGTTTGTTGCTCTATGGCGAGGGATGGGCTGCAGGTGGTCCATTGTACCCAGGCGATGAGTTGGCGATGAAGGCAAATATGCAGAAGTTGCCTGGCATTGGTGCTTTCTGTGACGATATGCGTGATGCATTGCGTGGTCCATTCTCGGATAACAACAAGGGTGCTTTTTTGATTGGCGAGAAAGGTCATGAGGAGAGTATCAAGTTTGGTTTGGTAGGTTGTATTGAGCATCCAGAGGTGGATATGGAAAAGGTGAACTACTCCAAGAAAGCGTGGACGAGTCAACCTACTCAATCAATCAACTATGTGTCTTGCCACGATGATATGATGTTGACCGACCGCTTGAAAGCGAATAAGAAACTCAAAGCGGGTGAGTTGCAACGCCTCAGCAAGTTGGCTCAGACAGCAGTGCTGACCTCACAAGGTATGCCATTCTTGTGGTGTGGTGAGGAGATCGCACGCGATAAGAAAGGTGTGCACAACTCATACTGTAGTCCTGATGATATCAATGCAATTGATTGGTCGTTGAAGGCAGCGAACTTGGATTTGTTTGCATATTATCAAGGTTTGATTGCCATGCGCAAGGCTCACCCAGCATTCCATATGGGTGATGCAGAGTTGGTACGTGAGAATGTACATTTCTTGGAGGCTCCAGCAGGCGTAGTGGCATACCAGTTGAAGGGTGAGGCTGTAGGCGATGAGTGGAAGAGTATTGTGGTGATTCTTAACTCTCAACTCTCAGCTATCAGCATTCAACTTCCAGAGGGTGAGTACCATGTGGCAGTGGCTGATGGCAAGTGTCCAGCAGCAGCTCAAGGCTTGCTCAAGGGTAGCGCAAAGGTTGCTGCGCAATCAGCAATGGTATTGTACGCTATGTGATAGGATATAGGCAATAGGCTATTGGCTATAGGCGATGAGAAAACGAATATTGATATATTCGTTGCTAATGCTAGCAATGGGAATGTCGGCACAGGAAGTGCCGACATTTTTTCCACGAAAGTTCTTGTTGGAGCATTTCACAAGTGCAAATTGCAATCAATGTCCGATGGGAATGAAGTATATCGTGGAGTATTTGGACAAGCAGACAACACCCTATATATGGGTGAGTCATCATGCTGTGTATGGCACGGATGAATATACTATCCCCGCGAGTAATGCTATTGCGATGAACTACTTGGGTATGAATACGGTGCCTAGTGTGGTGTTTAATCGCAGTGAGCAGGATGGTCTCATGGTGATAGGTGCATGGACAATTGAGAATCTGGTGGTAAAAGATGATACTGTGGCAGAGGCCTCTGTGGAGATAGAACATCAATTTGATAAGGTTACTCGCCGTTTGGATGTGACAGTCAGCGGTCAGGTGGCAAATACGGATAGAAAGGAATATCTGCTTAGTATATTGATTAAGGAGAATGGTTTAGTGGGAAGGCAGGAAGATGCCTATTGCTCGTGGAAGGGGGCTAAATGGCAAGAGTATATGCACCCTCGTGTGGTTAGAGATATGGTGACTGCTACTTTTGGCGATACGGTCAGGGTGGAGAATCAGGCGTATAGTTATACGATGAGTTATATTGTTGATGAAGAGTGGGTTGCGGAGAATTGTTGTGTGGTGGCGTATCTGACTCCGCTTGAGAAGAGTCCTGTGATCAATGCGGAGCAAGTGGCATTGGTGGCTGGTACCGAGGGTGGCGAACAGTATGGCCCATATGGTATCACGGAGGGTAAAGGTCCTAATACGAGTATCAGTTTTGATAGCGTGAAAGTGACAAGATTGTGGAACGGTCAGTTGGAAATGATGTTGACTTCTTCAAAGACGATTAAGACTAATTATTTTGGTATCTGTAAGCAGGTTGGTTATGTGTGTGTGAATACGGAGGATAGTGTGTTGCAACCGGGTGTATATCCTATTGTAGAGGGGAATGCTGATGGTACTATCACGGCAGGTTATCGTGTGGATGAAGAGGAAACTTTGGGTGGCTCTAGATTGTTTTATGCTGTGTCTGCGGACTTGAAGAATGGTATAGTAACTCCTATCCATATGTGGCGTATGAGCAAGGGTGAGATGGTGTTGGGGAAGGATGGTAATATCTCGTTGAATTTCATGACCTATAATGGTACAAGTGTGACGGCGACTGCGGTATATGATTTTTCGCCTGCGGCGACGGGAGTGGAGGATGTTGAGGGGTTCAGGAGTTCAGGAGTGAGAAAGGTGTTGAGAGATGGGCAGTTGTTGATTGAGCATAAAGGACAGTGGTACACGGGTTTAGGCTATAGGCTATAGGACGCCTCTTTGAGGCTATGGGACGCTCGCGTTGCGAGCTATAGGTTATAGGTTAAAGGTGATGAGGCTATTAGGCGATGAGGCGAAGGGTTAAAGGCGATGGATATGAAAACAGCGTGGTTGAATGACCACGCTGTTTTTTGTTAGGGGAACTAGTTGAACTAGGTAGACTAGTCGTTCTAGGAATACTGGTAGTAATACTAGATATTATTTTACAAGTGCGCCGTTGGCGTTGTAGGTTTCGCCGTTGCGGATGATGAGGAGTTGGCCATTGATGATACGCTTGCTGATATTGGTGTTGTCAACGGTGATGTCTTCTACAGCCGTTGCATCTGCGTTGAAATGCAACTTCACAGACAAATCGTATGAGTTGTAAGCATCTACATCAATACTCAATTTACCATTAACCTTCTTAACGGTCACAGTACCATCTACTAGGCAGTACAGACCTTCCTGGTCATAATAAATACCATCTTCTTTTTCAATCGTGTAGCAGAAATAAGATTGGATAGGACCACCACCAACAGCAACACCAGGGCTTGCATATACAGTACCGAGTGCCTCAGAACTATTGATAGTGTAAACACCTTCTGGAACAGTGATATCAGAATCCACATGATCTACGAAGAATACCATCGCAGTTACATTAGAATTGTCTGCAGCTAAAATGTCAAAATATAGTTGGTTGTGACTCTCTACATAATCAGTTGTAAACTCATAGTAAGACTCTGGTGCATAAGTGTAGTCCACTTCGCCTTCTTCAGAATCGAATGCAAGGTGCTCGCGTGTGTACTGGGTAATGAAAGTAAGGTCGTATTGTACAGCATTGTCGCAGATGAATGAAGCAACAGCAGTCACGACATCGCCTTCTTGCTTAACGGTCATAGTACCCTTTTGTACAGCATACTCATCGTATCCCTTGGTTGCTGCATTCCAAACTTTCACCCAAGTATCTACTGGGTAGAAGTCGCTGTGGTCGAATTTACCATCATTGTAGTATGTGCCAGCAATAGTTCCATCCTCAATACGCTCCACGTTGACCTTAGCCATCAAGAGACCATCTGCACTCATAGCGTCCAAAATGAAGATGCCAGATTGCGAAACGGCGTTTTGGAGGTCAACTATGTCATCGCCAAGACCATTAAAGGTATAGGCCACTGTTTTTGTAGGGGTAGGAACGGCATAGAACATTGAGATCTCGTATTGGATAGAGTCGAATCCGAGGATAGAGGCTGTGAGGTAGGTGGTATCGTTCTTTTGCCAGATCTTGCCACCAAACTCAGCAGGTTTAACAGGCACATCGTATGTTTCTCCATTTTCTACCACATGGTGAATGAGGAAAGTTTGCTCGTCAAACATATTGGACATGTCAAACTCGCCGCCCATCACTTGATCAATATAGAGGAAGTCAAATGATACAGAGTATTCGCCATTGAAGTTAGCCATTTGCAACTCATGCAAAATAGGTACATGGATGTAATACATCGTTTTAGCGTTCTCCTTGAAGTCAAGAATTTTGGTCTCTTTAACTTTAGGCACACCATAAGAGAGGTGCATGATATAGTATTTGTAGTCTGTACCGAGCATACGGATTTCAACTTGGTAGCCTTGCAATTTGTTGCCAGTAATCTTGAGGTTGCAAATGATAGACTCAATTTTTCGTCCTGTTTTTAGGTCGGTCAAATATACATATGAAGAACCAGTAGGATACTCGGCTGGAGTAGTGATAGATTTGGCATTGTATGCGGCATTGATCTCGTATTCGGCTGTGCTAGCATCCACGAGAATGGTTTGGTCGGTCATACCATAGGCATCGTTGATGATGGTGTTGGTAGAGGTAATCTCGATAGTATCTTTAGCTTGTACAGGTGCTTCCATAGCGATGTTGTAGAAGCAAGTGTCAGTGGTAAATGCCTCGCACATAAATATATATGTTAGACCGCCATAGATGTTCTCTGCTCCGTAGATAACACCCTCGAGGTCCATGATGCCTTTCTCTTTGCCCTTGTGAACAATCTTGCTATTCTCCTCATCCATGAGTTTGTGAGAGTAGTAACCGTCAATACCAGTCTCGGTGAAGAAGGTGAAGTCCACTTCGATTTCATTGTCTTTACCAGCGATGCTCCAGCGGTCCTCTTCTGGTGTGATAGAGCAGTTGTAGAGTGCCACATCTAGTTTGGTAGTTGCATTGATGACTTTGTGCTCTGCGTGTATCTTAAAGTAGCCATACTCTGGACCACCAATACCACAGGTTGCGAGTATGAGTGCATCCAAGGTGTACTTGATAAGATTGTTGCTAACCTTCTCCTCTTGTATGGTCAATTCGCAAGTTTTGTAGTAGTGCGTGTCGCCATTAGCTTCAGGGAACATACACCATGAGAACCATTCCTCAAGGTCTTTCTCGGTATATGTACCCGCCAATGTTTCAGGCTTAGCGTTGTTGATGATGTCGAAGTTGAATTGATAGCGTTCGTTACGCAATACAAAATACCACTCTGCTGGAGTGATTACCGTTTGGTTGTTACGACCAATCACTGTGTCTGCAGGAGTGAAGTAAGGGTCCTCGTAGAATGATGTGAAGTACACTTCAGTGGTGTCGAGGCCCGTGAGCTGTGCAGGAGCTTTAGCAGCATTGTAGGTAGTTGCATTCCATGTAGCTGGTTTCTCGGCTACGAGTTTTACTTGTTGGCGAGCAGGTTGCTTCTTAGATTGCAGGGTGTTGCTCAAGTGCTCTTTAGCCATGAGGGTTTTCAAGGCTTGTGGCTTGGTCTGAGCAGTAGCTGCAAGAGTCAAGCATGCGAGCAGGATGAAAGAAAGAATTTTTTTCATTAGAATGAAGTTGAATAATTAATATAATGGTTATTTGATGATTTTACCTTGTATATTATACGTGTGATTATCAAGTTGGATGACTACCTGTCCATTTTGCAGTTGTTTGGTCGGAGTAGTCAATGTTGTAGTGTTGCTTAGATCAGTAGTTTGTTGAGCGGCGGTAGTAGCTGTAATGTTGTACCATATGTGGTCGGAGCATAGTAAACCGATTGTGGCAGTTTTGATTTCTTCTTCTTGTGTTACTATTAAGTTACCGCGCAAGATAGTCAATTTCTGGCCTGCCACTTTGACATAAGAGCCATATGAGAAACTCTCATGGGTGACACCTGTCATCCAATTGCCGTTAGGTACTTGAATCTTGAGTTCTATTTGGTCGTTTTTACCCATAACGGTGTTGAAGCCAGATGACTTGCCCACAGTAGCATTATAGATAGTATAAGAAAGTGTATCCGTAGGCAGGATATCTTCTGGTGCTACATATGGGGCGCCAGATAGATTAACAACAAGGGTGTCTATATCGCTAACGAAAGTAGCTTCAATCACAGCTTGTTCTCCGTTGAGGGAGTAAAGTAGTGTTGTATTGTCTTTGAGAATAGCACTCTCATTGTTGATCTCTACATAAACGGAATTGATGTCGTATTCGCCATATTTCTTGGTTAGTCCGTTGAAGAGTGTGATGGAGAAATTATATCCCGTGGCTCTTGCTGAGATAACAAGGTCGGTTGGCTCAAATCGATCAATGGTTGTTTCGGTGATAGTGCCTTGGAGATGTATGGTAGAAGGTTTTTTAGGACCAACTTCCACATTTAACTCATAGGTGTTATTACCATATCCATTCATGGTACCTGTGATGGTGATGATGGCATCTTGGTTTCGTGTGACCTTTAATCCTTCATCGCAGAAGGCAAGGCTACCTCCATTGCGAGTGAGCGTAGCGGCATAACCTGTGCTAGCACCTCCGGTGCCATCCCAATACACAATTAGTGATATCTCGCCATAGATTCCAAGTTCTGCGGCAGATAGTCCATTGACAATAAGAGCGTCACCATCAGAGTATGAGGCGTTGTCGCTAGCAGTTATAATTACAGGATTGTTCGCAAAGCTCAATACTGTAACA
>JBGVEC010000109.1:0-2404 GCA_045119815.1 Paludibacteraceae bacterium
GTAGCCGATCAATACGGACTGAGTGAGACGGTGGTTCAAGAAGTGATGGAAGCAATACACAACGAGAGCGTCAGGATAGAGTCCTGATGCTTTTGTTATCTAGTTTGGCACGGTTTTTGTAATATTCAACACAGGAAAAAAATATTCCTTGTTTTGGCGTGTAATATATAAACTATTTATCATATGCAAACAACAATTGATATTCGAGAATTGCAAGAGCGCATTGAGCGCGAGAGTTCTTTTGTAGATGCTCTAACCATGGGCATGAACCAAATGATTGTGGGTCAAAAACATTTGGTAGAGAGTCTTTTGATTGGCCTTTTAGCAGATGGACATATCCTCTTGGAAGGTGTGCCTGGTTTGGCAAAGACTTTGGCTATCAAGACTTTAGCGCAGTTGGTAAAGGCTGATTTTAGTCGTATTCAGTTTACTCCAGACCTCTTGCCAGCCGATGTGATAGGTACACAAATCTACTCCCAAAAATCAGAGGAGTTCAAAGTAAAGCAAGGTCCTATCTTTGCTAATTTTGTGTTGGCAGATGAGATCAACCGTGCTCCAGCAAAGGTACAATCAGCTTTGTTGGAGGCTATGCAAGAGCGTCAAATCACCATCGGTGAGCAGACATATAAATTGGATGAGCCATTCTTGGTGCTTGCGACTCAAAACCCAGTTGAGCAAGAGGGTACATACCCATTGCCAGAAGCACAAACTGACCGTTTTATGCTTAAGGTAGTGATTGGTTATCCAAAGAAAGAGGAGGAGAAGCAGATTATTCGTCAAAACATTACGGGCGAGAAGATTGTGGTCAATCCAATTTTGAGCACAGAGGATATTCTTAAGGCACGTGAGATCGTGCGTGAGGTATATATTGACGAGAAGATTGAGCGTTATATCGTGGATATAGTGTTTGCTACTCGTGAGCCAGAGGCATATGGTTTGGATAACTTGAAGCCAATGATTAATTTTGGTGGTTCTCCTCGTGCTAGTATCAATTTGGCTTTGGCAGCTCGTGCGTATGCGTTTATCCATCGTCGTGGTTATGTGATTCCAGAGGATGTGCGTGCGGTATGCTATGATGTGCTTCGTCATCGTATTGGATTGACCTATGAGGCTGAGGCAAATAATATCACTACTGAGGATGTGATTACTGAGGTGTTGAATGCGGTGCAAGTGCCTTGATTGGTTTAGTGTTTAGAGTTTAGTGTTTAGAGACAATGACCTCTGAAGAACTATTAAAACGAGTACGGAAGATAGAGATTAAGACTCGTAGATTGAGTCGGAATATCTTCGCAGGCGAGTATCACTCGCAGTTCAAGGGACGTGGTATGGCGTTCTCTGAAGTGCGTGAGTATCAGCCAGGTGATGATGTGCGTTCTATCGACTGGAATGTGACTGCACGTCTCAATAAACCCTATATCAAGGTCTTTGAAGAGGAGCGCGAGCTGACTGTGATGTTGCTAGTGGATGTGTCAGGTAGTCGCCATTTTGGTACACTGACTCAGATGAAGCGTGATATGATGGCAGAGGTGGCTGCTACTTTGGCGTTCTCAACCATTGCGAACAACGATAAGGTGGGTGTGATATTCTTCTCCGATAAAATAGAGAAATTTATTCCGGCTCAAAAGGGTAAGACGCATGTTTTGCATATTATTCGTGAGTTGCTAAGTTTTGAACCAAGTTCTACTGGCACCGATATAGCAAAAGCTTTGCAATATTTCTCCAATGCACAAAAACGTCATTGTACCGCATTCTTGATTTCGGACTTTATTGGCGTGGAAGGATTGGAGAAACCATTGATGATTGCGTCTAATCGTCACGAAGTGAATGCTATACAGATCTATGACCGTCGTGAGACAGAATTGCCTAATGTGGGTTTGGTAAAGTTTCACGATGCGGAAACAGGGCAAGACCTATGGGTGGACACGGCTGTGGCTAGTGTTCGTGAGCAATATGCAAGCGAGTGGAAACAGAATCAAAGTCGCATAGAGCAATTGTGTACGAAGACGGGCGTTAAGCGAATGAGTGTTCGCACGGATGAGGATTATGTCAAGGCGTTGATGAAGTTGTTTAAGAGTTGAGAGTTAAGAGTTGAGATATGATAGCAATGATTTTGGCGCTGATAGTAAGCGCGACATTAGATAGTACAACATTGTTTATCGGCGACCAAACCGATTTGCATTTGCGTGCGATAGGTGAGGTGGGTGAGCAAGTGACCATGCCTGTATTGGATAAAGAACTTATCCCTGGTGTGGAGATAGTGGATCGTACTATTGTAGATACACTATCCTTGAAAGATGGACGTGTGCAGTATGATCAATATTTGACTGTGACTTCGTTTGAGGATTCGTTGTTCTATATTGCGCCTCTGCCTTTTGTGAGCGGAGATGATACGGTCTGGAGCGAC
>JBGVEC010000110.1:0-1519 GCA_045119815.1 Paludibacteraceae bacterium
TACAGAGTAACCTGGATAGGAAGCATAGTAAACATCCTTCTATTAGTGTTAAAGTTCATCGCCGGAATTATAGGACACAGCTCGGCTTTGGTTGCAGACGCGGTACATTCCCTGTCGGACTTCATCACAGATATTATAGTAATCGTATTTGTAAAGATCTCAGGAAAACCTGAAGATGATGATCATAAATACGGACATGGCAAGTACGAAACTCTTGCAACTGTATTAATTGGTATTGCCCTGTTTGCCGTGGGTATTGGACTTCTCATAAATGGAGCCACAAAAGTAGCAGAAGTCATTAATGGAGCTGTACTCCCAGCACCAAGCTTGATTGCATTAGCTATAGCTGCCATGTCAATTTTAGCCAAAGAGATACTATACAGATACACTGTACACGCTGGGCGGAATCTCAACTCTCAGGCAGTCATTGCAAACGCATGGCATCATCGAAGTGATGCATTTTCATCAATCGGAACCTTTGTAGGTATAGGCGGTGCAATTTTCCTCGGAGAAAAGTGGAGAATCCTTGACCCTATCGCAGCCATAGCTGTCAGTGCATTCATCATCAAGGTAGCCATTGATCTCATAAAGCCTTGCGTTGACGAACTTCTTGAACGCTCATTACCGGCTGAAACTGAGAAGAAAATTCTTGACATCATCGTTTCTTTTTCTGAGATCAGTTCACCGCATCACCTCCGTACACGACGCATAGGCAACCACATTGCAATCGAAGTTCATCTACGCATGGACGGACAGACAACATTGGAAAATGCTCATGCAATAGCAACAGCTGTTGAGAAACGACTCAAGGAGGAATTTGGTCCCGACACCCACATCGGAATTCATATGGAGCCAATCAAACATACGGTACAAAAGTAAATTCCAATTCCCAGTTGAAATCCAAGCACAACCTACATAATATTTTTGATAATTTTTGTAAGTTATTGTGTGTCAAATAAATAAATTTTCTGTGATTTTCGTTCTAGGCAACAATATGCCGTCGATCTTGTGAAGATCGATACCTTTGAGACTCAAATTATCCTCGGTAAACAAACCTCCCAAAGCGGACAATATGGTTAATGCCGCAAGTATCTGCATTAGGTTACGGAGGTAGGAGGTACAAACTTTAACAGAGCGGACTACAAAGCCGCATTGGAATTTAAGTACTCTCTACTGAAGGAAGTCTGTTTACCAAACAGGATAATATTATCTTTATGACACGAAACAATTGACATACGGATGCTGATGTTTCATCACAAAATATATACGGTAAATAATACGCCTAGCTATCTTAATGATAGCCTTACTAGGCTTCATTTTTCTGCAATATTCGACATATGCTGCAGAAAGAACTGGATCCTTTCGAACAGCAATCCAGGCAGATTCGACAATCAGCCAGCGCAGCTGCGCATGACGTCTTACAGTTAGGTTGCCGGTTCCATCATGCTCGCCACTTGAATAACACATTGGAACTATACCTACATATGATGCCAAATGAGAGGCATCCTTGAAACGGGCT
>JBGVEC010000111.1:0-2541 GCA_045119815.1 Paludibacteraceae bacterium
TCAGGAGAGAGTACTTAAATTGGAATGCGGCTCTGTAGTCCGCTCAGCTAAAGTTTGTACCTCCTGCCTCAGTAACCTAATGCAGATACTTGCGGCATTACTTAATATGTCCGCTTTGGGAAGTTTGTTTACCGAGGATAAATATGAGTCTCAAAGGTATCGATCTCTACAAGATCGACGGCACATTATTGCCAATAATAAAAATTATTGAAAATTTATTTATTTGATATACAAGAACTTACAAAAATTACCAAAAATATTATGTAGGTTGTGCTTGGATTTCAACTGGGAATTCCAATTTGTCTAACCACCTAGACACAATTCAGCGGACGTCCCAATTGACACAGGGAGCATCAGGAACTAGGATCAAGAAAACTGCCATTTTATTGATCGTAATATTAACAGCTGCATCTATTATATAAAACGTTTCATATATGAGGTACACCACTTCAATACTGTTGCTGATTCTTTCTATCTCAATATTAAGTGCTCAGACTGCTGAGTCTAAAGAGAAGATCAAATCAATCCCAGTCAAACATTGGGAATTTGACTACTTTAATTATGGTGTTTCAGCTGGTCAGGGAACGGCATATCTGAATTTCTCAATGGCTCTGAGATATAACTTTGACACACCTCTTGTCGATGTCGGAGGAGAATTTACAATGGGAACCACGCCACATAATCACTATGACCCTCTGGAACTGGAGAAAGGGGTGCTATTAAAAAGAAGTTACTTTATGCTGTCACCTGTTGCACACTACAACTTCAGTCGAGGAAAGAATGCATCATTTTATGTCGGAATGGGTCTTGGATTCGGACTCGGCACAAAACAGGTCTTTGAAGGCTGCACAGTTGATCATGAAGGAAACGTTCTTGAGGAATTCAATACAGACAAGTATTTTGTTGCTGCACTTACACCAAGAGCCGGCGTGGAACTGTTCCGACATTTCAGGGTCGGTATGCAACTGCGCATCCCTACTGACGGAGAAGTGACTGTCGGTCCAACAATAAGCGTCACATTCGGTGGCGGAAAGAAAGAATAACTCATAAACTCTATTCATATGAAAAAGACACTGCTAATAATCGTTATGCTGCTCTCATCTGCAGCAGTATCCTTTGCTCAATATGCTGCAAAGCCTACTGAGGAAGTCACATTGGATAAACAATTCAAGATTGCTAAGAATACAAGAACTGCCGGTATCGTCGTAGCAAGTACCGGTGCTGCTGCATGGCTATGTGGAAGCGTGATGTGTACAGTGGCAGAAAACCGCTATATAAATAGCCATAACACCTCAGGCTCAGTAGAGGAGATATATGACTTGAAGCAGGAAGCAAAGAAACAGTCAAACTACAAGACTGGACAGGCGGTGGAGATTTCGGGATATGTGATGGTGTTAGCTGGAGCAGGAACAATCTGGATCGGTCAAAGTAAAATAAAGAAGCTAAATAATGCAACTCTGAGCTACGGAGTGAATGGGGCGGGAGTAGCATTGGCACTGAAATCCTAAAGCGAAAAATTATGAAACGGTTTTTATTCGTCACCACATTTATTTGCCTGTTGGCCACAGCCTGCGGAGATTTACTTGGATCCCAGAACTCTATTGAAGGTAAATGGGGAATGGTTTCTGGAGGCATTAAGAAAAACGGATCATTCAACTCATTGAATGAAAAGGATGACTTCTACAAGACAATTGAATTCTTGTCAGATGGAACGTTCATTGAGACATGTGGTACTGAAACTGCCACTGGAACCTACAAAGTCGGAGGTGGACAATCTATAACATATTCCTATACCAATTACCCGAATGGTGGACCCGAATACTTCGCTATTCATAAAAGCGGAAAATGGACTTACCAATTTTGGGGCCCAGACTCATTCACATTATACGACTTCTCATCTTCATCTAATGAGGTTTCCATGACTTTTACCAAAATCAATAATTAGGTAATAAAATCACTGGAAGAGTTAGCTAAATCGCAATTTAATGATGAAACGAATTTTAACATTTGCTATAGCGTCTTTTATAGCTTTATCTTGCACAGCCAAGAATAAGGAAGAAGGACTTCAGATACCTGTAATCAAATATAATCCGACAACTTATCTGTCGGATATAGATAGAGCTTTGGCAGATCCTACGTCATTCGAGTGCCTGTCTGCTGATTCGCATCAGCTTTCCGGTATCGATGAGGACATTCTGGCATACATCAGTGACCAGGACGCGTTTATTGTAAGCCTGACAGATGCTGACACAGATTCTGCGCCAAAAGTCATCGGAATCAAGGACAAGGAAAAAGGATATCTGAGGTATCTGAATGTAGAAGAGGAGCGGATCCGCTACTCATTGGATGTGGCGATCATAGATCTGTATGGAACTCTTGAAGACTATATTGCAACCTGGCCGGAAGATCAGAGACATCTGTTTTATGACGATCCTCAGGGGTTATATACATTTCCAAGCACCGACTTTGCCACTAATGTTACTGGATGGGGAAACAGTAAAAGTCCGGACAATCCAGTCAAGTTCAAGGCTGCAATTTCCT
>JBGVEC010000112.1:0-9744 GCA_045119815.1 Paludibacteraceae bacterium
GTTCTCAAAGGTCACTACATTTTGGCAACGCTCCGCATGAGTACTATAGGTTGCAATAGGTGTTGGAACACGAGGTTTACCCACCGCAGTAAGCGTGTACCAGCAATTGGCATTATTCTTGTTGATGACATTGACACAATACACGTTCGTATCCAAAGGCTCAATTTGGAAATGGCGATCCCTATCTAGTGTATCCAACGGATTATCAGCCAAATACCATACATAGTCAAAACCACTAGGTGCATCAAAATCGGTAGTAGGATTATCCTCACCACAGTTCAAACCAGACAATCCACCATCTTCGCAATCCAAGACGAAATAAGCATAACCTGTATGACCACTAGGTTCACAGTCGGTAGTTACAAGACGAATAGTAAGCACCTTACCTATATAATCACGTAGGTTAATGGCATGTTCAGTCCAAGGTTTATACAACCAAGATGGGTTTCCATCAGCACCTTCTCTCCATCCAGAATCATTGCTATCTCCAGCAGTAAAGAAGGCAAAACCACAATCATTGGCAATGGATCTACCTTCACATAGAATATCAAGCCAAAACTGCGGGTTTTGCTCCGGAGTTTCAGGGTGCGGATTACTCAAAACTACCGCATACAAAATCTTTAATATAGAAGAAGCACCATCTTCCACTTTATATTTGTATTCGATAGATTCACCCGTTCCATTACCACTTCCCAATGTGCCAACACCTGCATCACCCAAACGAACAGAAGCTATATAGCCCTCAGGCACGGTAGGTAATTCATAGTTAGTGTTCGCATCATATTCTCCTGGCATGTAATGCAGCGTATGCTTACTCTCCATACTTTCATACCCAAAGTCCACCTGCTCTAGATCCCTAAACGGTTTAGCATTTTGTTTATAGGTGGTATAACTACCAGTATAACACTTACCTTTGAGGTCAAGGTATTCGATACATCTGATACCTTTGTGGTAAATCAATTGGGTATATTGAGTATAATCACTCGCTGTAGTATCGCTACAATAAGCACGAATGATAAAGGATTGTACACCCTCAGAAATACCCTGTATAGTACAAGTAGTCTCTGTCAAATGATTGCGAATAAACCAAACATCATTCACATAATCATAACAACGCAAGTCATAATATTGAGCATTACCTTTCCACTGAAAAGTTACAACATTCTCGTGAATCTCATGCGTGATATCATAAGGTGCCACACATGTAGTGTTATCCGACAATGGACGAAGTTCGAGGTTATCAATACATGCAGCCGGAGAAGCCATCGTACCTTGTGTATTAAACCACAAGAACACCAGTTTACGAGGACCACCATCGTGGTTAATATCCACCTGACCTACAGACCATTGCGTCTTACCCGCGAAGACAGGAGCACACTGGTGATCCAGAACCCAACTTGGTACTCCACCCGCATTAGCCGCACTATTGATAGTACTATCCACAGGAACCCAACATACATAAAAACCTTCGCTAGAAGATTGTTTACCACAACAACGCCAATCAAAATACAAACGATACTTACCCTCAGGAAGATCTGAAAACTCACGCACCGCCGTCACAAACATGGTATTGAGCGGATTATACACAGGCTCTACCTGATTATCATCGCGGGATATGAACAAACCTTGATTACCCTGCTCAGAGAAATCACCCGCCTGACCAAAACACCAAATATTGAGCAAGCGCATTCTACCTGCATTAAGCGTCCACTTAGCTCGCTCTGCTGGGTCTTCAAAGTCGCATGTATAAACAGGTAGTTGTGCGCACAATATATTGGCACACAACCCCATCAATAGAATCAATATATACTTCTTAGGCATATTCATCGAACAATACTTTATAAGATCATAAACTCTACACGACGGTTCTTAGCACGATTCTCATCCGAAGTGTTAGGTACAACAGGCTCTTTCTCACCCTTGCCCTCTGTTTCGATACGAGCACCATCGATACCACGATCGATCATAGCTTGACGAACACTAGTAGCACGACCCTCTGAGAGTATTTGGTTATCCCTATCTGAACCCACATCATCGGTGTGACCTATGATACGAATACGTAAGTCAGGATTCTCACTCAACATCTCATACAGTTGCTGCAATGCCGCCTCAGACTCAGGTAAGATAGTGGTTTGGAAACTTGCGAAATAGAGATTATGCAATACAATGGCTTTTTTCTTCTCAATTGGTTGCAAGTCAATAGTATCTATAGCCGCCAAATCAGTGATCAATTTATCCGTAGCGAAATAATTATCCGCCGTAATTTGCACACGATATGTAGCATTAAGTGGTAATGCGAGAGAATATTTACCCGTAGTAGCATCGGTGGTCACTTGGGATACCGTCTTGTTGGTATTAACATCCACAAATGAGAGCGCAGAAGCCATCCATATTTGAGTCTTGGCATCGCGAACATAAATCGTATAAACAGGTACTGGTTGGAGAGCAATAGTCAATTCTTCTTTATCCTCTACGTGGTTGAAAATCACCTCCTCCGATGGGATATATCCACCCTTAGAAGCCTTGAACGAATATTCACCCTCAGCCAATCTTAGACTTGCCTTTCCGCGAGAATCAGTAGTCTTCTTACGTAGTTTAGTAGCATTGGTAGCCTTATACTCTACCACAGCACCTGCCAAGAGTTTGTCAGTATTTTGATCCACAGTATAAACATACAATAGTGGATTAGGTTTCTTCAAGATCTTCTCCTTATTCATCTGAAGCATAGCAGTAAACTTGACTCCGACCATCAGGCTATTTAGAGCCGAAGATGCCCACTCTGATTGGTGGAGGGAAGTAGTGGTGATGGATTGCTCTGTCGTGGTAGCAAATGGTTGAGAAGCATTAGCCACCGACATATTATACACACCATAATCTGCAAACAGAGCTACACGCATACGAATAGGACGCTGTCTCTTCTCGTTCTCTTCTTGCCAATCCTCTGACAACATCTTATCGATATTCAGACCAACCTCAGCGGTCATGGCGATATCCAAACCAAATGGATTCTTACCACGCATCGCATAAGGGGTACCAGTGAGTGCACCATGGGATGGGATATCGCTCCAATCTGGCTCATATGCATTAGGGTCAGTAATAGTGGTAGTCAGTGTAGAAGCCTGAGTATAGTTACCCAACATAGTATATCCAATCTTAGCACCAGCTTTGAAATAGAACTTATCAAATGTGGCACCAAAAAGGATAGGTACTGTCAACTGACCAAGCAATTGATTCTCACTAATGGTAGAGAAAGAGTAACTCTTGAGTTGAGAATACTCAGAAAGAGGTTGCACATACTTACCATCTAGGTTGAAACGGTCTAGAGAAGAGAAAATCTTAAACTCAGGACCTACTGATAGCAGAAACTTCTTATACTTATACTCATATCCTACGCCTAAGAAGCCACCACCACCGCCAATAAAACTATTGGAGAATGTACCTTGGAAATTTGTACCAAAAGTACTAGCAGCATAGTTATTGAGCAAACCCGAATAACCAGCTCCACCCCACACTGCTACATTATGTATATCGTGCACGCGCGCGGGATTGTAGGTAACGTTCTTTGCAGTTGGTTTTTTCTTCTTATATTTCTTAGGTGCAGCACTAATAGGACTTACCACCAAACAAGCAAGCAAAATAGCAAATATAATCTGAATCTTTTTCATTGTCTTAGAATACTTTATCTCCACTTATTATATTTATTTCCCGGATTGAATCATCATGCCCTGAGCATTGTAACGAACACCATTACGTATGATAATCAATTGTTGATTTTCAACGACCTTTTGGATTTGCGCCTGTGGTGTTTCGTATGGAGCAGGAACAAATGGACAGGTAGTCAATCTGACTCCGTTAGGGAGTAATACCTCCACCTGATATTCTGCATCCAAATCCAAACCATCTGCTTCATAATAATAAGACTTATTAGCACCCGGAATCTGCTCACCATTCTTCACCCATTGGAAATGCTCAAACTGGAATCCATAGTTTTGTGCCTTCGAAACAACTGACAAGACATCATTCCATCTCTGGAAAATCATATCGGATGCAAAATTAACCACCAAACGGAGATCAAAAGTAGGATCCTCACATTTCTTCAACAGATTATGGAAAACCAACTGCGCGTTATACTGTCCTGGTATAACAGTCTGCGGAATAGTGATCAACAATTCATCCATAGAACGATCAACAGGTTGCTTCTTGAGATCAACAAAACCTACGGATTGTGCAATAGAATCAAATAGTAATGAATACGTAGTAGGGAAACCAGAATCCACTACATATGGAAGTTCGAAGAGCGAACTACCCATGCATACAGGCAACAATTCTTTCAAGGTAACAGCCACACACTCGCTATTCATCGTATCTACTACCTCTACTGAACAACCGAAATCGTTGAAGAACTCGAATGCCATTATACCACCTTCTAGATCACCATGATATGTACTAGAAGCATCATACTTAACTCCATTGAAGTAGTAATAGTCATATCCCGTACCAGACACCGTCACAGAGCCTAATTCGCCATCATCTGTTGGAGACTGGAGTTCCACAACAGGAAGAATAGAATCCAACATATTCACATACATCTGAACAGTAGAGTCACAACCATATTGATTGGTAAAGAAACGTACGAACATGCCAGAAGTCTTATGCTTGTAGCAATCTCCATCAATACATAGAGGCTCCTCTGCACAAACGGTAGTGTCTGGCAAAACTGTCTTAGATACTGGATTGATCTTCAAGTCTAGAATAATTACACTATCGCATCCAGCAACTGTTTTGAGCGAATCATAATACAAACGCTCTTCGGCAGCATAGTACTTACCAAAGACCACATAACTACCTTGACAAATAGTAGAGTCTATCACCTGTTCATAGTCTCTAATCGCAGGGACGTTGATATAAATAGTGGTATCAGCCATACACGAGCCATCCGATATAGAAGAGAACAATGTAACAGGGAATACACCACCCTCACTAGGGAAAATATGCATAGGGTTAAGCTCACCGCTCTCTTCACCATCTCCAAAATTCCAAGAATAGTCTTCGCATTTCTCATCATAGTTATGAACCGTATCATTGTTATGAACCGTCATGATGTGACTAAGATTGTTGAAGTAAACCTTGTTCTGGCAATCAGAAGGTTGATACGTATAAGAGAACTCAGAAATAGGGAAGCGAGGATAGACTGATGTGTAGAGGTTGAAATCACACTCATCATTCTCCACATACACCAAACGGCAACGATAAGTGGTGGTATCAGAAGGATCCACGGATAGTTCCTTGGTTGTTGCAACAAGACTATCATACTTATTGTACCACTCGTATCTAAAACCATCAGGAGCCTCTACCGTTAGTTTGGACTCGTTACCGCAGCTTGTTCCGTAGATCTTAGCAGCTGCACACCCTAAGGTGAAATATGCATATCCGTAGTGACCACTCAACTTACAGTCACGTGTGGTTAGCTTGATGGTTAGCACATCGCCTGTTTCAACACCTAGTTCTTGCAAGTTAAGTCCAATAGTAGTCCATTCTTTCCAAGTAACAGGCAACGATGTACCTGGAGCTTTTGTACACACATGCCAACTAGCGTCTTCACGTTTAGAATCGGCATAGAAGTCAGCCGCGCCACATGTAGGTGAAAGCAAATCACCATATTCATCAAATATCTCAAGAGTGAATCGTGGTTGCTCCACGGCATTATGACCAGGATCCTCCATCACAATAGCATATTTGAGCAATAAGATGGCAGAATTTTCCACATCAGCCACATACGTATAAGAAACGCTCTCTCCTTGTGCACCCACGTCCCAGTTACCAAGACGTACAGAAGCCAACTCACCATCTGGTATGAGAGACAATTGGTTACAAGTACGAGGATCATACATATCTGGCTCCCAATTGACCGTATGACGAGAATACTTATTCTCTGGGCCATAATCAATAACACCTATCTCCTCATCTGGATTACTATACGAGCCATAGCTACAAGTTACATTCAAAGAATCATCTAATGCAATATAATTAACACAATGCTTCTCAGGACAAAATACAGGCTGAGAATTAAGATAGATGAACGCACTCGTATCTACATCGTTACATATACCTCGAACACGAAAATCATACAAACCCTCTTCGATATTGGTCAATACACATCCGTGCTCGTAATAGGTAGTTGGCGTACTCCACTTACGACCTCTGCGACGGTATTGGAAATTATACTTCTCACTTGATCCCTCCCATTTGACAATAATCGAATCACAGGATGCAGTAGCAGTGATACTCCTAGGTTTAGCACACAGAGAAGAACAAATCTGGAGATTATCAATACAAGCACCCATAGGCATAACCAATGTAGAATCTGTATTAGAAGATGCCCAAACAAAAAACAAACGATAGGTCGAAGTACCATTAGAATTGATACTCAATGAAATATTCTTCCAATGAGAAGAACCATTTAATGCGCCCAATGATTGACACCAGTTCAAAATAGATTTAGGAATAACCGCTTTATAAGGATCAGCAAGCATATCCTTAGAGACATTTGCAGCAGGAGCCACACCTGCATACAAAACAGCCTCAGGATTTCCTACACAAGCCCAATCAAAAGATATCTCATAAGGACCTTTCTCCAATACAAAGTCACGATATGCATATTGCACATTTTTAGCGACACCAAACTCAGCAGAGGCTCCTTGATCGCAAGAAATATACAAAGACTGTCTGCCGTCACTCCTAACCGATTCACCTATATACCACTGATCAACGCACCTAGACGCATTAACACCAGGATTGAGTACCCAATTGGCTAATTCTACAGAATCTTCTAGCTCAAAACCCATAGAATACGGAACAGATATCACTGACTCCGCTACTGCGTGCTGCAGAAACAAACTAACTACAACTAAAAAGGAAAATGTGGATAAAAATCTTTTCATAATAATATATTTACCTCTATCAAACTAAAACTGCGCCCTATGTTTTTTATAAAAAACAAAAGAGCGCACAAAGGTAGCAAAAAAATAGCAATTATGCAAATTTATTTGCTTAATCTTTAAAAATTGCTAATTTTTTTGGCGATTTGTTAGGATTTAACCCCTGTTGATAGTTTTTTATACTGGATTCTAAACCTCGTATGTAAGCATACCGCAGCAACCGATAAACCCACCACAAAACCGATCCATATACCGACAGCACCCATACCCATCGGGAAGGCCAAGAAAAGACCAATAGAAATACACACTATGGTATAAGAGAATAGCGCAATAACCATAGGCACCTTAACATCCGTGATACCGCGCAGCATTGAGGCTGCTACTACTTGCAGACCATCTGCCAACTGCAACACACCCGCCAACACCACCAACTGAGATGCAATAGCAATCACCTCTTGATCGTGCGTAAAAAGCAGCGGGATATAATTGCGCAAACCAACCATCAAGGTAGCACCTACAGCGTTTATTACCAACACCAAATGGATACTCGCATTACTAGCCATACGGACACCTTCTAGATTATTAGCACCCAACTGATGGGACACACGGATAGTAGTGGCAGAACCTATTCCAAGAATGACCATAAAGGTCATATCACAAATCTGATTGGCAATCTGGTGGGCCGCCAACGCCTCCTTGCTAATCCAACCAATAAAAACAAAAGCAGCAGTGAAAGCAATGGTTTCCATCAACGTCTGCACACCAATTGGAAATCCTATCGTGCTCAACTGTTTGAGTACACTGGCTTTAAAATTACGCCAACGAACGGCGAGGAGATAATCCTTCCACTCACGGCGGAAAGCCATCACCACCACAAAACAAATAGGCATACCCACACGCGCAACCAACGAACCAATACCAGCACCCGTAGCACCTAGCTCAGGGCATCCCCAATTACCATAAATAAAAAGCCAATTGAGGAAAATATTCAAGCCATTCATCACTAACGTGATGACCATCGCCACAGATGTGTTGCCCAAACCCTCTAAAAACTGCTTGAAGAATGTAAAAAACAAAAATGGTACAATAGACAACACGATCAATATGTAATACGGACGAGCTGCCTCCACAACTGCGGGATCCTGGCCAAAGCAATGCAAGAAAGGAATACATCCACCCAACAGCACGAGCGTGAAAATGCTCAGCAGAACAGTGAAGAGCATACCATTTTGGAAGAGAGAGGCGATGATTGCTCTGCAATCAGACCACTCGCTACGCTCGTTGTTAGATGTTAGACCGCTCACGCTGTTAGACCGCTCACTTTCGCTCGCTGTTAGACTACCAACTTGAAATCCGACAAGAGGAGTAAGACCCATCAGAGCACCCATCGCGAAGACCATAACGGTGAAGAACAGAGCATTGGAAAAACTCACCGCAGCCAAATCTACCGTGGCATAGCGACCTACCATAATAGAGTCAAACAAACCAACCAGCGACGCACCCAACTGGGTAAGCATCACTGGCAGCGCAACCTTAAGATTGCGCTTATAATATGGTAGATACTCTCTAAAAAGCACGATTAATGATGATGGTGCTCACCTTCGGCATGATGGTGATGACCATCACATTGGTGATGGCACTTAGGTGCCTCAGTGGTTGCAGGTTTGCCAATCTTAGCAAAAGCCTTTTGGATAGCTGGTACATCGGTCTTGTTAGCATCATAAGTGACGGTTGCAGTCTTAGCCTTCAAGTCAAAAACGATATCCTTGACACCACCCTTGAGATCCTTGTCAAAAGGAATGTTCTTCAAAATCTTGTTGCAGCAGTCTTGACAGTGCAAGTCCACATACAATACAACGGTTTGCTTGTTAGGCTTAGCCTCAGCAGTTGACAAACAAAATGCCATAGGCATAATAGCCAAAAGGAAAATAACTAGTCTTTTCATATAACTCATATTTATTTTAATCTAATAGACGAACTTTACTCCTCGCGTTCGAGGGACCAACGGAAACCGAGGTAAAGTTTCCAACCGTGGATAGGAGCCCAAATCATTGATGCATCGTATGTTGGAGAAGATGGATCTACCAAATGGTGTCCATTATGCTCAATCGTAGAACCTACAATAGGATTATCCTGTGTAAAATTAGTCATATTCTCCGCACCCAAATAAATTGACCATGTTCGGAAGAATTTGGTCACCTGGCCTAAGAGCTGAGGATACCATTGGTGATGATTTTGCCCGAATTCATCGGTAAAATACTGATTGCTCCCAATAGGAGGAATAAAACCATCAGGCATACGACCTGCACCGTTGAATTGGGCCGTAAGATCAAACTGCCATGTCTTGAGCGGAGTTTGATAACTGGTCGTAATAATGCCCTTGAACTTATTCTGCAAGGGTTTATCGCGAAGTTGATACTCTTTAGCCTCGGTATTGAAGGTAGTCTGTTTGACATCCGTATAACGAAAGGCTGCCGTCATAGTCCATCCGCGAAGAATCTCCATGGTCGCTTCTACTTGCCAGTTGTGTGAGAAATACTGCGCACCATCCACATCGTGCATATTATATAGGGTGATACCATGCAAGTTGCGATCCATATCAGCGATTACACCATCGAGGAACTTAGTATAGTAGTACTCACCCGATAGTTGCAATTCACGCTTACCCATTGGGATATAGAATACCGTACTTACGCCCGTATTCATCGAGCGTTCTTGTGCTAAATCTGCATGAATATCGTATATACGATTACTTGCCAAGAAAGCTGCGTTATCCGCTATAGCGTTAGGGGTGCGGTAGCCCAGT
>JBGVEC010000113.1:0-1802 GCA_045119815.1 Paludibacteraceae bacterium
TGAATATGCCTAAGAAGTATATATTGATTCTATTGATGGGGTTGTGTGCCAATATATTGTGCGCACAACTACCTGTTTATACATGCGACTTTGAAGACCCGACAGAGAATAGTCAATGGGTGTTGAACTATAATTTGAGCAAACTTCAACTCGAGAATAACTGGTTTATAGGTGAGCCGGGTGATTTTTCAGTAGATGGAAATAATGGTTTGTTTATTTCTTCTGATCGTAAGGGTCGTGAACCAATATATGGGGGAACCAACACGATGTTTGTCACAGCATCTCGTGATATGTCTGCTGTGCCATCTGGCAAATATCGTTTGTATTTTGATTGGAAATGTAAAGGTAAAAGGTCTGGCGATGGTTTTTATGTGTGTTGGGTGCCAGTAGATCAACCTACCAATAGTGCACCTAATACGGGTGGTCTACCCAACTGGGTAAGCGAGAACAAGTGTGATACTATCTTCTCTCAAAAGCAACTTTGGACTGTAGGACAAGTGGACATTGACCACGATGGTACACCTCATAAATTGGTGTTCGTATGGTACTCTACACAGGGTAATGCTGTTCCACCTGCTGCATGTATCGATAACCTAGAACTACGTCTTATACCAGATGTAGAGTGTGCTAACCCTACGGATATCAAACATACTATGCAGTCTGATACCCTCACCTTGACATGGAAGGGGGATGCGGACTACTATGATGTTCGCTTCTATGATTATAATCATAAGAAGTGGACAGTCTACAATCATATACAAGCTAATTCATGTTCTTTTGCGGGATTGTCAGAGGGTATCCAAACGTTCTTCATTCGTGGATATTGTGGCGACGATAGAGCGAGCGATTATGTAGAATATACCAAGTTTATCTTCTATAAAGGAGTTAGGTGTATTGACTATATGGACTTGGAGGGTAACTGCTACATAGGTGCATATACAACACGCTCAAAGACCGATCGTCCTTGCACTACAAGACAGCAAGTCGATTATGGATACGACAACCCTGCTAGTAGACACACCCTCCACTATATGCCTAATGAGTACGACGAGATGAGTAATGACCAATTGCGAACATGTCCAGAGGGCTATCTTGCTTCAGTGCGATTAGGTAATGGCGGATCAGGTGATGGTTCAAGCGAGTCCATTGAATACAAATACAAGGTACAAGATGGCGCATCTGCTATCCTCAAGGTTAAGTATGCTGTTGTGCTGGATAACCCACACCCAGAGAAACCAGAGCAAAATCCTCAATTCTGGTTGGACATATTATCTGATGGTAAGGTTTTAAAGAACGAGTGTGGTTTTGCGTTCTTTAGAACAGGTGAAAATGCAGATGCAGGATGGAAAGAAGGACTTAACGGTTGGCTCTATAAGGACTGGACAGAGCACTCCATCAATCTCAGCGACTATATAGGTAAGACACTTACCATTCGTTTGGTGACAACCGACTGTCAACCTAGTGCGCACACGGGTTATGTATATTTTGTGTTGGATTGCGAGGATGGTGGTCTATCCGGTTTGAACTGTGGCGAGGATAATCCAACGACGGAGTTTGAAGCACCTAGTGGTTTTGACTATGTGTGGTATTTGGCTGACGAACCCCTAGATACACTAGATAGAGATCAGCATTTCCAGATAGAGCCATTAGATACAAATGTTTATTGTGTCAATGTCATCAACAAGAATAATGCCAATTGCTGGTACACGCTTACTGCGGTGGGTAAACCTCGTGTTCCAACACCTATTGCAACCTATAGTACTCATGCGGAGCGTTGCCAAAATGTAGTGACCTTTGAGAAC
>JBGVEC010000114.1:0-33622 GCA_045119815.1 Paludibacteraceae bacterium
TCACAACTGTGTGCATCTCTTTTTTTTACCCCTACAATACGGGGGATAAAACCAAATGTATTTTATATGTATAATTAAATAATACAGATAAATACTTGATATTCATACATATAGATTAATATTGAAGATAAATGAATATCAAAACGAAATGTAAAAATCGTTACATTGTGTTAACATTCCGGTGTCGGCGGCGGCGCGCTATTATAACACTGTTCGAATAATATTTAACATTGGCCCCAAGAAGGGCCTTAAATAGGCCTAAAAACGGCCTCAAACACCTCTGTAGGGGCTATTCTATCCTTGCAGAGGTGTTTTTTTATTAGGTGTTAGAGTGCCCATAATTATGCTGATTACACCCAACCATTTCGGTGACTTCAACGATATGGTCTGAATGGTTTAGGGGGACATTTAGGGGGACATTTAGGGGGACAAAACAATGATGTTAAAAAACGAAATGTATCTAATAGGGGGACATTTAGAGGGACAAAAAAGGTGTTTTAAAAATTAATTGAAATACATTTAACTTGATTGAAAACCTATAAAAAGGTATCAATCTATCAAACTCGACTGCGATAATTGCATTAAGAAACAAACAAATAAGGCATTTAAATGCTTGGTAATCAAACTTAAACGCCTTATTGTCTGCTTTATGCCTACTAAAAAAAGTGTGCTTTAAAATTAATCTGTTGAAATAGATCCAACCACAATAGCAACCTTTGCAACTTCGTCCAATGGAATTTCCCAGTCAGGGTAGTCGGGATTCATTGGTTTAACGCGGATAAACATTAGCGATTGATGGTGTTCGAAAACTCTACCAATCACCAAACCCTGGTGGCAAGTGAGAAGAGCATAGATCCTTCCCCACTGATAGAAGTTACTATACTTGATATTGCGGCAGGCTAACAAATCGCCAGGTTTGAATCTTGGTAGCATATAATCTCCTGAAAATCTTAATAAAAAGTCGGCATTTCTGAACTCTTTAATATAATAATACTCATCAGCTGCCACCTCTATTGGCCTGTCCGGATCTTGAAGTGCGAAACTCAACTCGTGAATTACCGGGATTTTACCATCATTGTCATTATTGATATAATCAAACATGTCAGTTTGAGGTAGAATCTCTCTTGGTGATATTGTTTGATTTCTTGAATTATTGTCAGGATATTTATTCTCTCCAGTAATCAACCATGTAGGATCAATATCGTAACAACTTACGATTTTTTCGAGAAAATCCACTTTTGGTAAGGTGCCATTCTTGTAACTACGAACATTCCCTTCACTAACACCTAGTTCAGAGGCAAACCTGGATGTATTGCCGCCAGCTAATGTATCAATAAGGTATTCAATTCGCTCTTTGAATGTGTTTGTTTGGATAGTAGGAGTTGTCATTGGTGCTAATTCGTATAAAAATTCGTAAGATATTTCGTATTAAATTTGGATAATTCGTAAATTAATACGAGATTTGCAAACAAATTAAAGCATTTAAGCGACAAATATAGAAATTTTAAAAAATTCAGAGATGAAAAGAATGATAAAACTAACTCCGGAACAGCGTGATACACTAATGGCACGATACGACGTCTCTCACGTTGCAATATGGGAAGCCTGCAATTACATCACCAGAGGTGAACGCCCAGATAGCATTAGGAGAGATGCTCTCGCGCTCGGTGGTAGATATATAGAAGAGGGATTCATTCCTCAATGCTCATTCCATAGAACTCCAGATGGCGGCTTCATCCAGAAATTCGGAGCTAACGTAGTGATCATCTTCGATGCCGAGAGTAATCTTATGCGATTAATTAAAGATGGTACTGTCTTGACACAATATAATAATGTATCAATTGCCGGTTGGACAGCTCTATGTGAACAAGCACAATTGCTGGCGCAAAAAGCAATGACCTATCTATCATAGTTTGGCACAAGAATTGTCAGTGGTAAGATGTAGCTCTTATGCTGCGTTATAGAATTCAGAAGAAGATATACACATCTACCTCTCAGACAATTAAGTCTAACCTTCTAACACTCTTATAATGGAATTCTATAACCGATATATAGCAGTAACAGTGGCAGAGCTAACCAGAGAGGACGATGGTGGCGCGGTGATGAGTGTTGAAAATTACAAAAAGCTTTCATCACGTAAATCAATATCAGTTCTACGCCCAGGTAAAGGCCTTGCACACCCGGCACTCATCGATTGGAATTCCCTCCCTCAGCGCTTCAAGGATAAATGGGTAGCGAAGTATGGCAACCCTAATGACCTAATGAAGGCTTCTGACGAAGAATTGCAATACAGCCACGAGGCTATTGAATTCTACGCGAAATATGAGCTCCCAGACGGTTCCTATCTCAAATCTGAATTCCAGACTGAATATGTATTAAACGCTGCTGTAATTCAGCGCCTGGTGGATATGGTAGAAGACCAGCACACTGTCCGCAACAGATGTAATATGTCTTCTCGGATCAATTGGGATGGTATCTATAATGAGTGTGAGTTCTTGCGAGAGCAATATGGACATACACTACCTAAGAATGTAGCTCGTTTGCGTGATAAAATCAATCAATTCAAGAAGGAAGGTTATGCCTCACTTATATCGGGTAAGCTGTGCAACAGCAATACAGTGAAAATTACCCCGGAGGCTGGACAATATATCATATCTCTTAAGAGATCACGCTTCCCCCGAAGAACCAATCAACAGATCTTCGATGAATTCAATGCTAAGGCTGCAGATAATGGTTGGAAACCATTGAAGAGTCTATCCAGCCTTGTGCAATTCTTATCTCGTCCAGAAGTGGAAATACGCTGGAAAGACGTCGAAATTGGTGAATATGGCCTTAATATGAGAACCAGACGCCAAAATAAGACCATAATGCCTACCCTTCGTGATAGTATATGGTATGGCGACGGTACGAAACTCAACCTATATTATAAGACAGTAGATCCGAAGACAGGTACCTGGAAATTGGCTACTACATCAGTATTTGAAGTTGTAGATGCTGCTACCGAGTGTCTAATAGGCTATCATATTACTCCTGTTGAGAACTTCGAATCGATGTACGAGGCATATCGAATGGCATTAGAGTTCTCAGGACATCTACCTTATGAGCTTGTATTCGACCAACAGGGTGGTTCTAAAAGGTTGGATGCTCAGGATTGGTTCTCGCGTATAGCTACACTCTCTCGCCATACAGCTCCGGGCAATGCGCCGTCAAAATCAATTGAGGCATTATTCCGCAACTTCCAATCGCAAGTGCTAGCTCAGAATGTCAACTTTACAGGTATGAACATTACCGCAAGGATGGAAGCATCTCACGTTGATATGGAGTTCCTTCTTGCCAATATACCACTTCTTCCCACCTATCAAGAGATGTGCAGCATCTATGCTGAGTGTCGTAACAAGTGGAATGCGATGCCTCACCACAAGACCCAGCAGCCAAGAATTGAGATGTATCTATCTCAGCAGAATGATGCCACTGTGGCAATCACAGACTCGATGAAACGCAGCCTATTTATGATTAAGACACAAAAGGCGGTCAAGTGCACAAACCACGGCATCACCATACAATATAAGAATGAGAAGTTTACCTACGAGGTTGTAGATGCACAGGGTAATCCGGATCTTCGTTGGCTAAGGAATAACCTTAACAGAGGATTTCACGTTGAATTTGACCCTCATAACCCCACAGCTGATGTAAGACTATACACTAAGGATGAATATGGATTCAAGTATATCTGTGACGCGAGGGAATATCAGACAATCCATAGAGCTCTTCTTGAACAGACTACTGATGAGCGTAGCTTTATGCGAAAGATTGAATGGGCTAACAAGGTTGAGCGCGTTAGAGATTACCTGGACAAACAAGAATTTGAATTCAAATATGGCATTGCTCCTGAGCAACACGGCTATCGTAGACCCAATATTAAGGGTGTCAGCAATGCCGAATTCGAAAAGATTATGGACCAACTCATCGCCGAAAGAGCTGCAACAGCAGAGGTTCAGGCAGAACTACCGGATAATGCCAATGAAATACTCCCTGATAGCCTCGGAAAGGTGCAGAAGGAAGTAAGTAATACCACTGCAGATATGATTTCGTGGCTGCAGGCCCTATAACAGACAATAATATCAATATTAATATAACCAACACTATTATGATTTCACACGAAAGAAAACAACAGATTCAGCTTCGTCTGAATCAGCATTGCGCTAGATATAGCAGCCAAAATAAGGCAGCTAACGCGCTAAAAGATGTCTCTGTAGCCGTCATCAGCGACATCCGCAACGGCAAATGGGAAAGAATATCTGAGGATATGTGGCGTAAGATAGATGCCCAGCTGGTGGCCAAGGGCCAATGGCAAATCTACGAGACCACAGCCTACCAACAGATGACCTGCTACCTAGATAATTGCAAAAATGCTCAGCTCGTTATGTGGGTTGTCGCCCCAGCTGGCACTGGCAAAAGTACTGCTGCTATGGAGTTCCGCAACAATAACAAGAATGTATTCATTCTTACCTGTTCGGAGGATATGACCAAAAGCAACTTCATCCGCGAACTTGCTTCTACAATTGGCGTAAGAACTGATTGCCTCAATGTTCGCGAAACCTTAGCAGCCATTGTGAAGGAGTTAGTTAAGATGGATAGACCTGTGCTAATCTTCGACGAGGCTGATAAGCTAACAGATAGAGTGTTATACTTCTATGTCAGCCTATACAACCTTCTTGAAGATAAATGCGGAATGATGTTACTATCAACTCACAGTATTAAGAGAAGAATGGAACTTGGCATTCTTCGCCAAAAGAAAGGATATGACGAACTGGAGAGTAGAATAGGACGTCAGTTTGTCCCTCTAAGAGAGGTTACCAGTGCTGAAGTTGCAGAGATATGCCGAGTGAATGGCCTTCAGTCTTCAACTTCTATCAATAAAGTGCTCAAAGAAGCTGATGAGGTTGCGAATGATCTTCGCCGTGTGAAAAGAAGCGTCTACAAAGAATTACAACAATATACACTAACTAATTAACACAACACATTATGAAAATTAAGAGATATATAGCCCGTAAGATGAGAATGATAGCACAATGGCTGGACCCGCAGAAAGAGGGCATTATCGGCTATGCAATTAAAGAAGTGGACTTCGTACCTTATATGCGAATGGAGGCACTAAGAGAGCTCCAAGCCAATGACGCAATTCAAGAGGCATACGAATGTAAGGCCAGAATGCGCAATCTTGCTGAGACAATAGCAATGGCTCGCATAGAAGATATCTTGCGCATAGAGAGAGTTATCAAGGTGCAGCACAACCTTGGCACTAATGAGACGGATTATCATGGAGTTAAGTGCAAACCCGAGGGAGCAACAATAATTCTTGAAGTAAAAGGTAATTAGTATGAGAAGAACATTGTCAGGGGCCCAACTAATGAATCTCAAGCAAGACCTAATGGTTCTTGGCGATGGATGGGCTGATTGCCTTGGTGGAATTCCGAAGGTTGGAGTTATGGCAATTTGGGGCCATTCAGGAAATGGCAAGTCATCGGCAGCGATGAGTATTGCCAAGGAGTGTGGAAAGTATTCTAAAGTTCTATATGTCGCCGCGGAAGAAGGATTTGGCGCCTCAATCCAAAATACTGTCAGACGCTATGATATGGGAGCACTGCACACACGATTCCAATGCTGCATTGACACCTATGACGAACTGATGGAGAGATTATCTAAGAGGGAATCACCCCATACGATAATAATAGACAGCCCTCAAGCATTAGGCCTTAAAAAGAGTCAGTTCATCGAGATGAGACAGAAATTTGGCAATTCGAAGCTCCTAATCTTCGTCTGCCAAGCTGACGGAAAGGAACCCAAAGGGAAGACTGCCCAAGATATTAAGTTTATGGCTGACATTAAGATATGGGTATCGGGATTCAAGGCCTTCAGCCACGGACGTTTTTACGGTGATACCGGCGAGAAGATCATCTGGGAAGAAGGCGCAAAGAGAGCATACGGCAGGAATAAAGAATTAACCACTAATAATGATAACAATGGCGACAACTGAACGCAAACATAGGAGATATGGACGGTTCTTCGCCTTAATTAAAGGGAAAGAGCACATGTTCAACAGAGAGGACCTTGTCTGGCAATTTACTGATGGTCGAACATCATCAATGCGAGAGATGACAGATGCTGAATTTGAAGAACTGTGCAGCTGTATTGACGAGAAGAACCGCCAGGAAGAGCATTATCTGCAAGAGAAAATCAGAAGAGCACGTTCATCAGTTCTTTTGCGAATTGCAAGAATCGGAATCAATACCATCGATAACTGGGATGAAGTTAATGCCTTTCTTCTCTCTCCCAAGATTGCCGGAAAGCTCTTATACGAGATGAACATTGACGAACTCAACGAGCTAATTAAGAAGCTCGAGGCTATCGCACGGAAAGGTGGGCTCAAGGCAATGGATAGACAAGAAGATATACCACCTATTATTCCACAACAAACGATAACAACAACATTAACAACAAATAATAAATACAAGTCATGAGTGAACAACAACTAGCAGTACAGATGACTGCAGAGGAATTAGCACAATTCAAGGCCTTCCAAGAGGCAAAAATGGCGCAAAAAGCCAAAGAAGATGCTCAGAGAATGAGAGAAGACTACAGGATTTTAGTTGATGACCTGATCGACACAACTATGCCTCGTCTCATCAATGTATCCGACTCCCTCTCTGTCGAGAAAAAAAGAGTGTTCGAAGACTTTTCGACAATCATTCAAATGAAAGAAGAGATCTTCCGCGTGCTGAAGGATAAGACTCTGGACAACCAATCTCATACCTTCACCAATTCAGAGGGAAATAAGCGTATAGTTCTCGGTAATTATGTTACTGATGGCTACCTGGACACCGCTGACGAGGGAATTGCTAAGGTACAGGCATACATCACATCTCTTGCCAGCGATGAGAAGTCTCAGGCACTTGTGAAAATGGTTATGCGACTATTGGCCAAGGATGCCAAGGGTACTCTCAAGGCATCTCGAATCATCCAGCTGCGCAAGATGGCAGAGGAATCAGGCTCATCCGAATTTATTGAGGGTGTTAAGATCATCGAGGAGGCATACCAACCTCAAGTCTCAAGAACATACATTAAGGCATATTACCGACATCCGGAGACAGGCGGATGGGAGCAGGTGCCATTAGGAATGACAGAATCATAGACTATGAAAGTTAAAAGAGGTCGCAATCAGGCATTGTTGCTTAGAAGGAACCTCAAGATTCTTGAGAGATTCATCTACTGGACAGAAGAGCAGCGACTACGCTCAGACGACGCAATCAAGATTCTAGCCGAGAATGAATTTTTTCTCACAGAACAGACAATCATGAGTGTCCTGAACAAGGCCTACAGTATCGGGGGCAAGAAGCAGAAGGTTGTATTCCATCAGCCGCAGCCACCACAATTAACAGAAGAATTAAAAAACCTATTAATACGATAGACAATGGATATTAACACAGTTAATCATATCAGCAAACTCAATTATGAGCTTCGCGCAATCAGAGGAGCAATGGCTCTATTCAGCGGAGAGAATGTTGCTATCAGAGTAAGTTGCGCACAAAATTGCGATAACAAAGAAAAGTTATTTGCCTATTTGCCAAAGAGCATCACTTCGCAAATATACTCTCTTTTGGCATCAGCTGAGACATCAATAATGGAACAATTAGAAATGCTATGATGGAGATTAGACCAGTGGTTGGGCAGGACTTAAAGCTCAACATTACAATGGAGACAATTAATAATAAGTACAACCTGAGTAATACAGATTGGTCGGTAGATGTATTCGCATCGTCAACATCTGTCGTGACGATAGAGAAAAAGGATGCCAAGAAAGTTGATGATAATAACTACCTCATCCCGGTTGAATCCTCCAAACTTGGATCTGGCAAGTATTACATCATACTAACGGTGAAGGTGCCTGATAGCGACTTCGCCAAGGGCTATAGAACAGAATCTTGGCAGAGGTATTCAGGTGTAACAGTGTACAAGAGATATGAATTGTAGTTGTCTAAATTATATATCTCGAGGAACAGCCACAGCGCCTCCTTCAATTACTACCGCAGAGGCGCTGCGGTACTCCTCTCTACCAACTGGGGGTGATGTGATCTTCAATTCTGAAGGAGAGAATTTGGATTTTAAGGTTCTACCTCAGCTCACAAGATTACAATATAACTTATCGTTAGTATGCACAACACCATCTCAGTTCTACCTCGAGGTAGTTCCTGAAACTATATGGCTGACTAAGGATAATGGATTCTCTGAACAGGTTGAAGTAAAATCAAATGTTGAATGGATAATTGAATAACAATAATTAATATGGCAAAAGCAGAATGGGTGCAGACATCACCCTCGCAAGGCAGTGGTAATGGCACTGTTAATGTCTCAAGTAAAACTCAATATAGCGGTAGAGTTGCCCGACAATCAGTGTTGACTTGGAAGGCTGCTAACGTGGACGATGTTCCTCGAACTGTCATTCAAGCTGGTAAACCTCAGTTTGTCGATATTGATGATGCAGCATCCGCAGATAAGAGTGGCAAGGTTGTCACTATCTCTGGTGTAACCAACTCGGCGAGATTAACATTCAAGTTGGGCACTGGTGAACTTCAGGTGGCGCTACCATCAACTTATAGTGCGAATTCTGTTAATACCTCCAACGGAGCTGCTATCAGTGGCGACCCCGGAGCCACAGCAGAGTTCCCTTTTTCCATCTCAATTGATGTTCCTGGTAACGATGGCACAACCTCTTTGTCTCGCCAGATCATCGTGGAAGACGAAGTTGGGAATAGGGATGTCTGTCTATTGACATTGGCAGCCGGAGATGCGTTTATCACCATCGCTGAAGGTCCAATCGAATTGGATTACCTCGGCACTCCTGTGTCCGTGAAAGTTGAGTCTAACACTAATTGGACCGTTGAATAATGGAACTAATTAAGAATTGGAATAATGGCGGAGCGCTCAAGGTAACCTACACCGGTAATCAGAGTGGCTCTGCCATTTTTTCTTCCGATGAAAACCAAGGTGATGAGCGCTCAATGAACGTCACCTTCGTAGATGACGCCAGAGGTGTCTTCGTAGAGAGGCTTGTTCGTCAGGCGAAGAAAATCGTCATAGATCATGAGACATACACAAGGCTCACTTATATAGAGTGTGATGGGCAGCAGTATATCAATCTTGGCTATGTTATTCAAGAGGATGATATAATTGAGATGATGTATATCTCAACCTCAACGACAAGTGCAGACAAGGCATTGTATGGATGTTATGATGATAACGGCAATATTTGGTTCTCGATTTATTCGAATACAGGATATGTCCGCTTCGGCAGTTCAGCTTCGGCTTCGATTACCAATGCTCGAATGACCTTTAAACTAACGATGAAGAAGTCGTCGGTAGTGATGGACTCAGGCAACAAGGCGACACCTGACTTCGTAGGATTGCCACAAGTGCCGCTATACCTTTTTGCCCGTAACAACAAGAACACAGGCGTAGGAATGTACGGATATTGCCAATGTATGAGTTTCTCTATCAAAAACGGAAGCGGAGAATTAGTGAGAGATATGTGGCCTTGCAAGCGAGATTCGGATGGTGCAATCGGTATGCTTGACCTTGTGACCGGTCAGTTCTATTCTAACGAAGGAAGTGGAGAAGACTTTATCGCAGGTGGAGAGGCACAGATGTCAGCAGACTATGAGGCTATTCCATATGTAACCTTCTCTAAGAATAAACTCTACGACTTGGGAATAGTGAAGAGTACATACGAGTTGGAGGTAATGTTTGCTCGTAGTGAGAAGAGTTCTACTCCTTATCTATATGGATGTGTTACAAGCCCTCACACAGCATCAGTTTCGGCATACTTGTCGAGCAGTGGTGCTTGGCGCTTTGGAACGTCATATAAAGGACTCTCTACGAATAATACCTTCATCAATAGAGTTATCATCTCTAACGGAAAAACGAATTTCAACTTTGCCGCAGGTACATTCACCAAAGCGACATTTACCACCCCCGACACTGTAGTGCTTGGAGGATATAGAGCCGCATCCGGGGCATTGACTAAGAACTATCAAGGTAAGGTGTTCTACATCCGCATAACGGAGGGGGATACTCCAATCATAGATTACTATCCTTGCAAACGACTCTCCGATGACGTAGAAGGCTTTTGGGATTGTGTGACTCAGACATTTATTGAACCAATGTAATATTAGAACTGATTTAAATTTATCACAAAAAAATAGATATGGAAGATTTTGTAATATTTGAAATAGCAAAGAAACTAAAAGAGAAAGGGTTTGATTGTAAGTATCCATTAGCAATATATGATGAAGGAGGACTGTTTTATCCTTTATTTACTTCTTGTGATGAGGATGGTATCTTAGGTAAAAGACTATATTATGACTATGAGGATTTTCTTGATAATAAATCTGTTATCATAGCTCCCACCATCTCTCAAGTCTTGAAGTGGTTGAGAAAGGAGAAGAAAATACACTTTGAATTTGTTGCAGCCGCTTATGGTTACAATGTCATTATAAGCCAAACCCCCGAGGCTGGAGGAACGGATTACTATTATTCACACATGAACGATGATGGACCAAATGCCGGTGGAGCTTGGGATAGGTATGAAGATGCTGCGTTATATTGTATTAATTATGCACTCGATAATTTGATTTAATTATGAAAACATTAGAGTTTAAATCTCAAATTTGTACAACTAAAGAGCAGTCAGAGCGATTGCTTGCTTTAGGATTGAAGAAGGAAACTGCGGATATGGTATATCATTATCAAAAATCTCGCATAAAAGCAATGCAATATGAATTAAGGTCGCATCCACCAACTCTAAAAACCACAACTCATTTAAATATTGAAAAACTCAATGTATTTGGGCATAAAAATGCCGATGGTAAAGTAATGACAGGGCAAGAGTATTTTGATGAATTGTGGGGCAAGGATATCCCCGCTTGGTCTCTGCATAGGTTAATGGAAATAATGTATAGCGGAGATGTTTACGGCTACACAATATTAAAAGTTCATAACCGAAGTATAGAAACAATATATGAGTGTGTGATTACTCATATAAAGACGCTAATTGAAATAGACCAGTTCAACAAAGATTATTTGGAGGAAAAGCAATGATTAAATATTTAATAAAAGAATATCGCAGGAGAAGAACCCTCAGAGATATTAAGGCGGCAAAATTGTATTACCAAGAAGGAGGAACTGTATTTATGTGCTATGCTTTTATGAGGATTAACACAAAATATCATAAAAAACCTATAGATAGTATCATTCCTGAGTTTAATCAGGAATTTTTAAATGCTAAATATAAAGGAAGTACTGTTTGGTGGGATTTGTTTGATAGAAAATCAAGAATAAAAGCGTTTGATAAGCTAATTGAAGTCTACAGTCAGAAATGACAAACGAATGTAATATATGGTCAAGAGCAAATTTTGAAGCTCAATCGGTATAAAAATGATATTATGAAGAATAGCGGAACATCCACTTTGAAGGTATTCTCTGAGGGCTTATCCCCCGAAGATCTTGAATTAAGGAATAAGTATCTTATAATGATGCACATGTTGTCAGCAATGCAAATGACAATATGTCGAGAACTTGAAGATCTGCTGAATAAGCAGGGAATCTACAGACACGAGATTCGCCATAACCATAACCAGGTGAAGGCTCTTGTGAACAAGAACTATCGTAATATCTTTGGAGACCAATATAAGGCCTGGATAGACCTATGGGTAAAGGATTATGATAGAATCGAAGAAATAATAATGACAACAATTAAAGCCGAATGGGGAATGTAATATGACAATCAACACAAGATATAATATTGGAGATAAGGTGAGGCATAACCAAAAGAGGACAGAATTTGTCCTCTTTTTTTGAAAATAAGTGATTAATTTTTGTAAGTTTAAAAAATTAACCTATCTTTGCATCAAGAAATAACAAACAAGGTTCCCATCCACCTTTAACCCCAAGCGATGTTATTAATTATGTATCAAATTATCTGCTCTACCGATCCTTACACAGCGTCAAGAAATTCCAAATTCGAACCCCACATGACATCTTATGTCGTTGAGACATTTGTGACATTGAAAGAAGCTCAGAGAGAGTTATTGAGCCTATTTTGCAGAGTTACAGACGTGTATATGCCGAATTGGGGACTTGTGATATGTCATTACTCAGGATATAAGAATGGCATATCTGCCACTTCTCACAGAGATGGTACGCGTTCTTTCGACTACGATGCTTATATATATACAATTGAAGAGTGTATTGAAGAGTGCTAAAAAAATGAAGAGACATTATGAAGATAGTAGTACGATGCAGACAAACCGGTTATATAATTGAGTATGTATCCAGCACAGAGGAAGGTCTTAACCTTATTCGAGAATTCGAGGAGAAGGATAAGGAAGAAGGAATCTACGAAGAGGATTTCTACGAGGTTGCAGAGATAGAGAGAACACTCAGAAAGAATAAGTTAGTAGCTCTGATTTGTCAGAGCTACGTTGATATGGTAAAAGGATGCAGTAGCCATAACGATTACTATTCGTTGGAAGATGCATTGCGAATAGTGAAGGAGTTAGGCGAGAATATCAGCAGAATAGATATCATAGGCAGACTCAACCCTCATTTAGACATCATTGCAGAAAATTGGGATGAGTATGAAGCGTAATTATCCATTGTTCATTATAGATAGGGAGGTCTACGATACTCCCTATTCTCATTATATCTCCTGCGTGGATGATGAATGTCCATTTGTTATTCGTGTGAGGACAGTTGAAGAATTACCTGCAGAGCATTCAGGAATATATGAATTGAAAGGCAGTTTGCTCTTCGAGGTTGTTAAGCTGAATGATGATGCTGATCTCGGACGTGTCCGGTCACTATTCAAGAAGGCTATTAAGAAGTATCTGGTAGCCTTTTCTCATCGCAATTATTCCGATAAGGAACTTGGATTGGATAACCAGATATATCAGCAGGAATTGACTATAGCGAGAGCGAAGAGAAGGTATAATGACCTGTTGGCTCAGGCAGATGGGAATAAAGATTTAGCAGATTTTGCAATACGTTTGGCGGAGGCTACTTTAAGTTCGTTGCAAGAACTTCGAGAATTGAGAAAGGGTGGCAACTAGCCACCCTTTCTGTTATAACTCTACCTTAATCTTTGGATTTACCTTTAGCGAGATAGTGACTTTATCCACTTGCTCAGTTATCATAGAAGTATAAGTTGCCTCATAAACCTTGATATTGTGAGTTGCGGTGTAGAATCTTGAGCTCTGCCGCATAAGAATTGAGTTATTGGCTGAAAATCCTTGAAGAAGGGTATGCAGCTTATGTCTTGCCTTCTCCCTCTCAGCAATCTTATAAGTTGTTCCAGACGAACCATGGGTATCGTCATAGCAGTCAATAATTAGTCTTACGCGAATGGAAGCGACACCTTGTTGTGACAGTTCACCGGTATTGCTCCATTCGACAGACGGTGTATCAATGAGAACTGCTGGAAAGGTAAGAGGATAAGTATCCTGCTGCTCTTGTTGGAGCATTTCGAGTTGTCCGTAATCTTCATCAACAACTTCAAGTTCGGGCATATTATTGTGTATATGCCTAATTAGATCTTCTAGTAGACATTCCATTGTTTATGAAATTAGTTAGTTCTTTATTCACAATTTCAGAGACTATTCGATTGACTTCAGGGTGCTCGCCTAAAAATTGCCTCTGAACTATTTTAATTTGGCTTCCAACCTTCTTGAGAGCCATATTTCGCCAAAATTGAGCTTCTGTTGAGAGTTCCTTAGCATCGCCTCTTGCCTTGTAGTGCTGTGCCCAAAAGAACCCTTTCATCTTCTCAGTAACTGTGATACTGCCACCATCATTGTGTATAGGGGCATATACCAGCGTATTCTGAATGATAACCCTCCCTTCGCCAGGGATGTAGTCGGTAGACATCATCAAGTGGTTGGTTCCTGATAGCAACGGTCCATATCCTGGACCTCCTATTCCCAGCTGAGTCCTCAATGGGGCTTGCCAAGGTGTACCATAGAAACCTCCTTTACGGAAGTTCTCTCGCACACTATCTCGGACAGCTCTGCCTACCTTTACAGGCAGCACTCTGTTGGTCAGACGGAGGAGTTCTTGCAGTTTTTTTTGGACCTCTTGTTGTAAATTTGGGGCTGGCATTATTTTATGCTTTAGGCGTTTTCAATAAACTAGTGACTGCAGCCTGCGCACCTGCATATCCCTCTGTTATGTATGGGTGGCTGTTAGAGAATAGTTTACCATCTACTCCCGGATTATTATCTAAACCAGGTTGAGGTGCTACCGGGTAGAAGTCTTTAATAACATAATCATTGACAGGCTCATCAGTTTGGGCAAGTGTACACTTACAGTTCCACCTATCCCCGGGATGATGTTCTTTCCAAAAGGGGTGATTAATCGGTAGTGTCAGTTTAGCCTCCCAGTATTGACGGTGTTTTGGATCTTGTAGGGGAGAGGTTGTTGGCATCCATCGAAGATTAGGAAAGACATCAGCCTCCTTCTCGAAGTGCTTCCAGTCTGCTGCCTGATGAGCTCGGATGACAGCAGTATTATACTCTGTTCTGAGCCAACTACCAACATAGTGATTGGTCATACCTTTGATATCCTCTACCCACTTGTCAAACTTCTTCAGTTGCCCATTCTCATCGAGCAACTTGGAAGCCAAATCATTCTGCATACGATGACTTCTAAAGGCACTCCATACCTTGTTGTTGGTGCGAACTTGGTTAATGAATTCATCGGGAGTATCAACCCATTCAGACTCAGAAAATCCCTTCGCCGCAGCCTCATTAAATAATCTCAATGTTTCCCAGAAGATATTCTCCTCGATTTTTGTCTTGACATCGAAACCCTTGTATATATTCTTAAGAGCCTTGGCTAACACCTCCGGGCTGAACTGCACGCCATAGCGAGTTGCATTTTCGAATCCACCACAACAAGGACATTGACCTTTGTAGTATAGTTCATCAATTAGAACTGACAGCCGTTTGCCCCGTTGCCCGGGGCTTGGGCGAAAAAATCTCTTACCTTATCCCAGAATTCGCCAAATTGGTTTGAAGGTTCACCATCTTGTGGTGATTGTTTGCCATTTTTCCCACCTTGCAACTGCTGTAGCATCTTATCCTCTCTTTCCTTCCTCTCAGCAGCTTTCTGATCTTGTATCGCTTTTATAGCGTCATAATCCTCGGGTTTTGTGATATCAAATGTCTCATACAAGTAGTCATCGCCAATAGGCAATCCTAACTTCTCAGAGAGTTGTGTTACTACTTGTAGCTGCACAGTCTTATCGACATTTTTAGAATCGACAAATCTGAATTCTCCGCCTTGTACATTCATCCCAAGATTGGTGAGAATTTCCATCATCTTGGAACTATTCAACACAGACAAGATAAGTGCTTCGTCATCCTCTTTAATCTCATCTTCCTCTTGCTGATGTACTGTCCCCAACGCCTGTGTGCCTGTAGACTTGGCATCTGTTGTCAGAGTATTGCCCAACATAGCAATAGAGATCTGTGTGTCACACTCCTCGTTGAAGTTTTTGTATAGGTCTGAGGAACCTGTCTTGTTTCCAGATTCAATAATGTTCAATGCGCTATCCTTGGGGTGGATATACACAGCATTAGCTCCTTGCTTTCGCGCATCTTGCAGGAGCCTTCTGCGAGCTTCCTCATCGCCGGCATCGTAGGTGTATTCACGAATGGGCATACCGAATATCTGACAGAACTGTGCCCAATCGCCCATATTCCCTCTCTTATAAAGGATATATGGCATAATTGCGGACATTAGTCCCAAACCTCTTGGATTATCACCAATAACAATTGTATTATCATATTCATCGAGGTCAATGCCCTCCACATCTTGCTGGTATCTCAATATCACTCCCTTGATTGGGTCAAAGTGCTTGCGATTGATGAGATCGTATGATATATGTCCCTCCTCATCTGTCCAGAACTGTAAGAGGGTGAATCCCCACAGCTCAGAACTTACAACATCCTTACGGAAGTTTCTGAACCAAGGTTGTCGGATAAGAGCATTGATGGTATCATCAGGTTTGTTGTTGCGGACAAATTCAATAGGTGTTCTGCAAGCTCCTACAAGTCTTTTCCTGGTGACTCCAATGAGATGTGGGTCGGTCAGAAATGCCGAGTTATACATATCGTACAACTTACATCGGTTGTACATATCGATAGCTGTAGCACTCTCGAGAGAACTCATATAGCTGCCGATATCGAAGTGGAAGAGTTCCGGAGCTTGAAGTAATATATCTAACTTATGTCGTGAATCAAGCTGGGTAAACCCTCCAGCCTCTATGCGTCTCTTTTGTTTTTTCGCCATATTCTAATACTATTATAATGATGTTAGAAATGTGTTGTTCTGAATGAATTATTCTCAATTTGCCACGGGCTATTGTCCGCAGCTTCATCCTCGGGGAGTCTTGGCGCTCCATCTATTGTTACCGTACCATTTGCCACGGCCTTCAACCATTCAATTGCCCTTTCATATCTATCCTTGCGTATCTGTGACATCTTGTAGGGGTTGTGGATGCAGAATATGTGGTATATGGCAATGTCCTTGGCGTACATTAGTATCAAAGGATGTCTATTGGTACCCTCTTGGGAGAATATCTCGCTGACATCATACGCCTTATTGAGGTATGATTTCATTTCGGAGATGGCCTGCATTTGGCAGTTTTCGATGATCATCGAGTTGTTCTGCGCATCACCTCTGAGGAGGGAGTCTAATATGTCTCTATGGACAGTGCTGTCGTAGTCTTGTAGTGTTATGAATGTACTCATTATTACATGCGGTTATACTTGTTTTTAAATTCATTCACTCCGATAGTGTCTATCTTCTCGGATGTCTCTCGAATCTTGGAATTAATGTAGAAGATTCCACCTTCGATACAGTCAGGTCCGTCGGCACAATATGGAAGGTGCATTTCGAACAACTTGAACTGATCAATGAGTTCTTGCATGTGAGGATTGTCCTTCTCAGCTTCATTGAAGATGAGCCTGCCTTCTCGGTCAAGAGGTTCAATTGCTGCTTCAATACGAGTTGCCTTATCTCCCTTCTTGCGCTCATCAGAACGAAGGTGTAACACTTCTCCCTTCTGGCTATTCTTAGCCCTTACAATCGGCATAAAGACCTGCTCGAAGAATGGATTTTGCAGGGTATTATTCTCCTGAACAAAATACACAGGCACAGTGCTACCCAACCATTCCTTAAGGCTGTAATACCATTCAATGTAATTGTCATTACTCTCATTGGCGCAATAGCCCTTAAGGATGTAGTAAGTACCCTTGAGATATCCAATTGCGAATACTGCCTTTTTAGAGTTCTTCTTAGCTGTGGTGCTATTACTATAGGCCGGGTCACCATATACTACAATGAACTTGAACTTGTTAATAGCAGGAACCTTTCCATAAGGTAGATTCTTGAAGATCTTACCTTCAGAGATAGGGTTATTCATATACTCTTGTTGGAATGCCTTAGCGGATATTTGTTGTTTAATCCTGGCAATATGCTCGGGTTGGTTCTTCTGGGGCCAAGAACTGTTACCATTCTTATCAACGATGTTTACGACATCCCAATGGTCAGCCTTCTGCCCAGCTCTAATGATACAACAATCCTTGGCGATGATATTACCACAGAAGATGATAAGAGTTGGTTCAGAGATAGATTTAGTTGGGTATAGTGCTTCTTCCCACCATTCCCACTTCTTGTCGAGGATTGTCTTATTTCGACAATCGCTATCTGTGTCGTAGTCGTCCAATAGCAAGATGTCCGGACGAACAGCTTCTGCCCTTGCACCACGAGGAGCATTACCGGCACCAATACCGATGAACGAGGCCCCATTCTTAAGGACAAATTCATTGCTGGTCCATTGGCCGAGATTAACCTGGTCCCCGTAGAATGCCTTAAGACGTCCGTTAGCCTCAAGATTTCCTTTGTATGGCCGAAGAAGTCTCTCCGCTGCATCTTGTGTAGCAGCTGCAAGGATAACATTCTTATTCTTTCCAGTTAGCACACGATAGAGTACCACGAACATCACCACAGTAGATTTAGCCAGCTCACGCGACCAACTGAGCACCTCATACCAGTCATCGTTATTGGTCAATCTCTTGATTGCCTTAATATGGAATGGCGCAAACTCATACTTGGCATAATTAGGGAAAAAGTACTTAATCCACTCTATCGGGTTCTTCTCCAGTTGCGCCTTTTTACGAGCCTTCTCGGCCTCGCTAAGGTCTACTTCTACAGGTGTCGCATTGGCGATATCCTTGAGGAAGTCCTTCCATTCCTTAATCCGTTGTTTCTCCTCTTGTGTCATATTACTTCATCTCATTAGTTAGGAAGATATCCCAATACTTGGCAATCTTTTTAGCCTCATCAATGTCCACTGTTCGCATATAGTTACAGAAACGAATACCGGCATCAATTAGTCCTGTTATACCGCATTCGTCTTCCAGTTTACGGATAGCGGATGCCAACTTGATTTGTCTGTCAGCCTCAGCGCTGGTGGCTATACGCTTATCAGGCTCTCGCGACATAATAAACTCTTGAATGTTGGCTAACTGCTGGTAGAATCCTTTAAGGACCTTCTCCTTGCCCACTGTCATATATGTCTTGAGTTCATCCCATTTCCCCTGAGTTGCCCACTTGGAGATAGTCTGCCGAGCACTGCCTACCTTCTCGGCAATCTCTGCAAATGTGAAGTTGCCTTGGAGGTATAATTCCTTGGCCAACTCCTTTTTCTGATCATTAGTTAGTGTTCCCATATATTAATTTTTTACAAAAATGGGCTGAAAATTAACATTCTGAAAGTGCTTGAATTGTCATAATGATTTATATCCTCTATGATGATATATATATCTGTATATCAGTATAATGCAATTTTTAAAATCAAAATGTCTACCCCATTTTTGCAGAAAATAACGACGATGAAAAGAGGTTTTTTTAACATATTGCTACCCGAGAGTGCTAACGATGCCGTAGGTATCTTGCTCTATGGGTATATTGGGAATGAAGAGAAGATTGATTCCGCAACTATAGTTGCCAAGATTAAGGAGTTGAGCCTTAAGTATCGCAATATCGATATCCGTATAAATTCTCTCGGAGGAGAGGTGTATGCAGGCCTGGCGATATTTAATGCAATTCGTGAGAGTGATGCCAATATCAACATCTACATTGATGGAGTTGCAGCATCTATGGCAGCTGTTATTGCGCTGTGCGGGCGTCCACTTCACATGAGCAGATATTCTCGTCTAATGCTCCATTCAGTTAGCGGTGGTGTGAGTGGTACTGCGAAGTATATCCGCACATATGCAGACCAGATAGATAGTTTAACCAATACATTGATTGAGATTGTAGCTGAAAGAACCGGGCTTAGTTCAGATGAGGTTCGAGATAGGTGGTTCGATGGCAATGACCATTGGATTACAAGCTCAGAGGCAATGTCTTTGAAGCTCATAGATAGTATCTATGATATGAAGAGCAATCCTACAGCTACAGAGAGTGAGGAACTTACAGCGGAATGTATATACGAATTTACTAACAGGCTCTCGGAGCCACAATTAGATAATCAGAATATGAATTTTATGGAAGAATTGAGGAAGTTATCCTCATTTAGTAATGCCAAGACAGATGCAGAAGTCTTGGAAGCAGTGAAAAAATTGGAGAATGCTGCAGCGAAGGCTGAATCTCTGGAGAAAAGAGTCAATGACCTTCTCGCGGAGAAGGAAGTTGCTATTAATAGTGCTCGTGAAGCATACTTGGCTCAAGCTATCCAAGAAGGTAGGATCAAAGACAGCCAGAAAGAGCAATTTTTAGCACTTATGAAGAGTGACGAGAAAGCGGTCAAAGAACTTATTGCCTCAATGCCAATCACAAAGAGAACTCCCCGAATTGCGGAAACTCTTGCAACTCAAGCAGGGCAATCAGCAAGAGCTCAGTTGGAAGCTATGAGCTGGGATGAGATTGACCGCGCCGAAAGATTGGCAGAGTTGAAAAATAACTACCCTGACCTCTACGAGGCGAAATTCAATGAAACTTTTAAAAAATAGTCAAATATGGGCGTACAAAAAGAAGTTTGGATAAAATCCATTGTAGATGGGCTATGGCCCAATGAATCATTTGTTAGCAAGGCTATCAATGATGACGAGTATGTGTCTAACAAGACTGTACATATCCCTAATGCAGGCTCGGCTAGTGCTGTGTCTATGGACAGAAGCACAATTCCCGGCACTGTGAAAAAAAGAACAGACTCAGAAGTCACATACGATCTTCACGAGTTCACCACCGACCCAGTGGTTATCCAGTTCACTGAGGAGCAGCAGCTGTCCTTTAGCAAACGCGAGAGCGTTATTAGGGAGGATAGGGCTAATCTTGTTACAGCTGTATCAGAATATCTCTTGGAGCAATGGGCCCCTGCCAGCTCTAAGGTTGTGGCTACTACCGGTGAATCTGTCCCAGCACACACCGATAAAGGAACAGGAAGTCGTAAGGCTCTTACTGTGTCAGATGTAATGACTTTGATGTCGAAGTTTAATGCTGAAGACATCCCTCAAGAAGGAAGATATCTATTGTTGGATGCGTATATGTACCAACAATTGATTGACTCTATGAGCCAAAATCAAATGGCAGCCTTCCAGGCTTGTGCTGACCTTAAGAAAGGTATTCTTGGCCAATTCGCGTCATTTAATGTGATGATGAGATCTACCGTGTTGAGATACAATGCTTCAGGGACTCTGGTAAAGAAATCGGCTACAGGTGCAGCCACTGATAACGCCGCAGGTCTTGCTTGGTACGAAGGTGCTGTGTCTAGATCTAAGGGTGAAGTGAAAATGTTCAACAGCGCCGATGATCCTGGCTACTATGGTGATGTCTACTCATTCCTTGTTAATGCAGGTGGTGCGAAACGTCGTACAGATGGTAAAGGTGTATGGATTATTCGCCAATCAGCAGTATCCTAACCAACCTAGTTAATGGGTGACTAACAAGTTAGCTCTTGTTAGTTGCCCCATTTTTAATCATAATTTGACAAAAAATGGCAATTCCTAAAGTAACGATAAAATATCTAAATGGTCTTCTTGGCATTGCGCCTGAATCACAAGATGGTCTATTGGCTCTTGTGGTATTAGGTGCGACAGGTGCAGGAGATACCTTTAAGTTGGGCACTCCTTATAAGGTCTATGGTCCTTCTTCATTGGTTGCTCTGGGTATCACCGAGGACAATAATGCCAGATTAGTAGAGCTCGTAAGGGAGTTCTATTCAGAGTGTAATGAGGGAACACCTCTGTACATTGTCGGCATCGCTAGTGGCACAATGACATCATTCTGTAATAAGGATACTGGTAAGATTGTATCTCTTGTAGAGTCTCTTAAGGGAGAGCTTCGTGGGGTGATGATAGCCAATAGTGCGGCAGCCGGGGAAGTGAAGGAAGGTATTGCAGCAGATGTGTTGAGTGCGGCACCTATTGCTCAAGTAGCTGCTGAACACTGTGCTAATGTGTTATATGCTCCTATTTTCGTGATCCTTGAAGGTAAAGGTTATCAATCAACTGCATCTCTTCAAGACCTATCAGAGAAGACATATAACAGAGTGGGCATAGTTATCGGCGACACGAAGGCCGATAGTGATGATGCAGCCATCGGTATTCTTGCCGGTAGAATTTCAGCATCTCCTATTCAACGTAATATCGGAGCAGTTCTTGATGGACCTCTAACTCCAGTAGAAATGTATCTGGGCAATGACACCATCGACAACTCTATGGATGATGTTCGAACAGCACACGACAAGGGTTATATTGTCCCTCGAATACACGTTGGCCGTTCAGGATACTTCTATTGCGACGATCCTATGGCTTGTGATCCTACAGATGACTACGGACATCTTACTGCTCGCAGAACCATCGATAAGGCTGCCAGAATAGCCTATGACACACTACTTGACTATCTTCTTTCAGAGATAGAACTAAATGAGGACGGCACAATGCAACAGCCCGTTGTCAAGAGCTGGCAGGCAGCTGTAGAAAGTGCTATCAACACACAGATGACATCTCGTGGCGAGTTGAGTGCTACCAACGGTAGTGGCTGCAGATGTATCATCGATGCTACTCAGAATGTCCTTGCGACTTCTACTATCAATGTTGTTCTGAAGGTTCGTCCTTACGGATATGCGCGTGAGATAGTCTGCGAGATTGGATTTCTAACCGCTAACGTATAGTCGCTATGGATTACTACAATAAAGAGAAAGAATGGTCTGACTTGACCACTAAACACTGGAGATAATTATGCAATTCAACAGTAGGGAATATGAATGGGCGGATTTGTCGGTGGTGATGGCCGGCAGGTTTGTCACAGGTATAAGAGGCTTGAAATACACATCAAGCCAGGAAAAAGAAGCTCTATACGCTAAGGGTAATAAGCCCCACGCCATTCAGCGAGGCAATAAGAGTTATTCGGGAACAGTTAAGATCTTGCAGTCTGAGTTGGAGGCTCTTGAAAGAGCTGCCGGAGGAGACATATTGGATGCCACATTCAATATTATTGCGTCGTATGGTAATCCTCTTAAGGGAGATATCATCAAGGTAGACCTCCTACAACAATGCGAGATTACTGAAGTCCCCAAAGGACTTGAGCAAGGCGACAAGTTTATGGAAATTGAACTTCCGCTAATCATTATGGACGTCATTAAAGACTACCAGTAGAGAAGTAATCAAATAACATTAGAATAGTAACATTATGAGTGAGAAGATTAATATAATTGACAATACCACTATTGAAGGTTGGAAGAAAAAGCACGGAGATGTGATTGCCTACACCGTAGAGGATAAGGTGGCATACTTCCGCAAACCAACCAGACAAGAACTATCTTACGCATCGATAGCGTCCAATCAGATGAAGGATGTTATTAAGTATTCAGAGACTCTGATGAACAGCTGCTGGCTTGGCGGCGATAGAGATATTCTGGAGGTTGATGAATACTTCATTGGCGCTATGAGCGTCATAGAAGCTCTTGCTGAAGTCAAAACCGGTGAGGTAAAAAAGCTCTAGAGTTGGCAGATGGTTCTCCGGAAGCTGATTTTATTGGATATTTCAACACAATGATAAGGTACTATCTACATCAGGATCCGGAAGATCTAACTGACCAACAATGGGCACTCACAATCAAACAACTTGAGGATATTAGGAAAAAAGAAGCAGGAAGATGAATATATTGCAATTCATAGTAGATATAGCAGCACGAGGTGACAAGGCGGTGATTCGGCGCATCAATAACCTCCAGCAACAACTGGGTGGTGCGGATGCCGCTGCGAAGCGTCTTGCTCGTACTACAGAAGGACGCCTTCGTAAGGCATTTATGTCGCTTCCTGGAGCTTCTTTTTTCTCTAATCCTATAGTTGCCTTGTCTACCGGTATCGGAATTGTTGGAAAGCTCGGAATGGAAGCTGAGAAGACAGCAACAGCCTTCAGGGGGTTGGCAGGTTCAGAAGAAGTGTCCGGTAAATTATTGAGGCAACTCAATAAGTATGCTGATGACACTGTGTGGAATCGTCCCGAAATTCAAGAGGCCGCCAAAACAATGATGGGCTATGGCATCTCAACCGAAACTGTATACGAGGATTTGAAGATGCTTGGAGATGTGGCTATGGGTGATAAGAATAAGCTACAGAGCTTGGCTCTTGTCTTCAGCCAGATCTCTTCTAACGCCAAACTTAATGGTCAGGACCTAAATCAATTGATTAATGCTGGATATAACCCTCTTCTTGATATTTCAGCACTTACAGGTAAGTCTGTAGCCACTCTACGGGAGGAGATGTCAAAAGGAGCTATCTCTGCTGATCTTGTTCGACAAGCTTTCCAAAGGGCGACAGGTCCAGGTGGCAAGTTCTATGATATGATTGAACGCATGGCGAATTCTACTCCAGGAGCGTTCGATCAGCTGAAAGGTAAATTCTCTGCTGGGCTACTGAAGATCTATGACGCTATACAGCCTAAGTTGATACCGGCATTTCAAACAATGGGTAAAGTCCTCGAGAAATTATTTAACATCCTCGCAGGAGTTGCTGAGTTCTTGGTGAACTATGGCCAATGGCTCTTACCGGTAATTGCTGCCATTACAGCATATAACGTCGTCGCTAATGCGGCTGTCGTGGCCCTTAAAGGATGGATTGTTGTACAGAAGGTTCTGAACTTCGTAATGCATATGAATCCTGTAGGATTAATTGTCGCAGGTATAGCAGCATTGGTGACTATTGTAACCATCTGCTGGAATAAGTTTGCAGGGTTCAGAGCTGTCATCCTTACTATGTGGGATGCGATGAAGGGCTTTGGCAATATCATCAAAGACTACGTTGTAGATAGAATTCAAGGTTTAGTTTCTGGTATTGGCAAGGTTGGAGAGGCTATCTCGTTACTCTTTAAGGGAGATTTCTCAGGAGCTTGGAATGCTGCCAAAAGTGCTGCTAATGGCATCTTCGGCATAGATGCCGGTAAGAATGCTGCTAATAGCGCAAGAGGTGTTATTGGTGGTATTAAGGGAGGCTATAGCTCACACCTGGCAGAAGAAACCAAGAAACAGATTTCAGAGCCTAAAGCAGCAGCTGGAGCAGGAGGAGATAGCGCCATAACTGGGATGACCGGCACAGGTGTTAATCCTACAACTGTGGCCAATGACATTACAACAGGTGGCACTCGTAATACCTCAATAACAATGACAATAGGCAAGTTCTGGGAAGATATCAATATCTATCCTTCAGAGGAGATCGACATGAACACTTTCAGTAAGAAGGTCATTGAAGCTATTAACAGATCTCTCGAGATCGCAACAAGTGCAGCACGATGAGTAAGGAATATAAGATTGAGAAACAGACAGGGAAATTCAAGTCCTGGATAAAGGTTCCTCCTTATCTGGTATTCCCTAGGAGTACTGTCAAGGACAAAGTTCCCTCAAATAATGATTATGTTGAAATCTCTACACTGACACCAGAACAGCGTAGGGATGTTAAGGTCAATGCTAAGGGTGTGCCTATGCAGTGCCCACTCTCGATGAGGATAGAAGGGGGTGAATGGTGGCTACTGCCATTTGAACCATTAATAACAATCAATGGCAAGAATATCATCGCCAAGAAGCAGATTTCCAAGGGGAAAATAAGAGGCTCCATTAAAGAGAGATGGTCGCAAGATGATTATAGCATTAATATCAATGGGATACTTATTAATCCGGAAGGCGAAGGCTACCCGGATCAAGATGTCCAACAGTTGCGAGAGCTATGCGAAGCTGCCAAGGTGGAAGTATTGTGTCCACTGTTCGAGATATTTTCGATTGATAAAATAGTGATAGAAGATTTCAACTTCCCCTTCACGTCGGGCCCGAATCAGCAAGCATATACTATTACAGCATCCAGTGATGAGGTGTATAAATTACTTCTTAAGGAGGAAGATCTTCGATAGCTATGTTGACAATGAGATATGACATCAAGATTGGCGACTACAAGGTTGGGATGCTCGAGAGTGTGGAAATCAACCGTTCTGTCGAGTTGTTGGCAGACACTGCAGTCATTACCCTCCCGGGGGCTGAATACAACCTTGCTCTTGAGGTAGAATCCAAAATTCATCGAGGCGACAAGGTGGTTATCTCCTTCGGATATGAAGAACTGGGAATGCAGGAGGAATTTACAGGGTGGGTTCAGCGAATAGGCACAGACAATGGTGCTATTACTATTGAGTGTGAAGATGACCTATTTCTGTTCCGCAAGTCTCTCAAGGATGAACAGCATTCTAACATTACTCTTGCAGATCTTCTCAAGAAGGTGGTAGATGGTATCGGAGGAGGCTATAAGATAGATAGTAGTTACTCCTGGACATACGAGAAGTTCACAATCAATAGTGCTACCGGCTTTGATGTTTTGAAAAAGGTTCAAGAAGAGAGTGGTGCAGATATCTACCTCCATGGAGATACCTTGCACGTTCATGCTCCTGGAGAAAAGGTAGGTAATGATGTCTATTATGACTTCGCACAAAATGTTCAAGAATGTAACCTTGAATATCGCCGAGCTGATGAACGCAAGGTGGAGATTATTGTTAAGGCATTGATGCCTGACGGAAAAGTCAAAGAGAAACACTATGGTACTACCGGAGGTGATAAGGTTGAAATCAAATGCGCAACCTCTGACGATGAGTCTATGAAGCTCAGAGGAGAGAGTGAGCATAAGAGATTATCCTTTGATGGCTACGATGGTAGTATCGACACTTGGCTGGTTCCATACATCATTCCAGGTGATAGTGCTGTTCTTCACGATGCTGATTATGACTATAAGGACGGCAAATATTATGTCAGAGCTGTTAAGACTCAATTTAGCAGTTCCGGCGGCAAAAGAGAAGTAGAATTAGGATTTAGATTAGTATAGTATGACGCCTGAGAGAAGATTAGCTGATAACATTAAGAGACTATCGCATACATCGCTATGGCTTACACAAGGAGAGGTAACTGCTACCGATGGAATTACCTGCTCGGTGAAGATTGGCGATGCTGAGTTTAGCGAGATACGCCTACGAGCATCTCTGACCGACAATGATAGGAATATTTTGATTGTTCCCAAAGTTGGCACTTCGGTAGTCTTAGGTTGCATCAGCGGCGACTACAACAATATGGTGGTGTTGCAGATTGATGAAATTGACAGTATTACAATTAATGGTGGTGAGTTAGGCGGTCTTATCAAAATCAAAGAGCTTACAGATAAACTGAATGCTCTTGTCGACCAATTCAATAATCATACTCATACGCTACCTTCAGGTGCAGTTGTGACTCCGGCAGGTCCTAATGCCAATCCTATTACAGTACCAGCAATAACTTCTAAGGCTAATAAATTCAATGCTGAAGATTACGAAGATGAACTAATAACTCACTGATGATATGAGAGGAATACAGTTAATAGACTACGAGCTTGACATTCGTATTGCTACTGATAGAAGTGGTAAGATTGTTTCCGGTATTGTTATCGGCGATATTCTCCACCAAAATCAAGCAATCATTTTGGCAATGGGTAAGGGTGAATTGAAGGCAAATCCAGCCATCGGCGTAGGCATCGATCAAATGCTACTGAGTGAAGATTTATCTGCTATTAAGAATGAGATTCGTCAGCAGTTGGAACTCGACGGCCAGAATGTCAAGGATATAGTAATTACATCAGAAGGCATTGGTATAAATGCCGCATACAAAGAATAATATGGAACGCAAGGGAGATAATATCAAAGAAGATATCAAATTTGCAGCATCGGTTCTGCTACTTCTATTGGGAGTTGTGATTGTGTTCATATCCCTATATATTCCACCTGTCGGTGTAATTGATGCGTCAGTTCTAACACTTATCGGAGAGAACTTCTGCTTTGTCGGCGCTGTTTGGGGGATTGGTCAGTACACTAAGGTTCAGTTGAAGAAATTAGATAATAAGGTTCAGGAATACGATAAAAAGCAATAATATGTACGTAGCACTGCAAGACAAAGTTAGATTGAGTAAGACTCAACTTCTTGAGATATACAAGGTGAAAGATTCGGAGCAATTTTCGGAGATATACAGATGCCTGATGGATGTCATCGACAACTATGATATTCGCGACAATATTCATCGCCTGGCAGCATTCATTGCCCAGGTTGGATATGAGAGTGGCAAGTTCCGCTACCTAGAGGAGTTAGTATCCGGAAAAGAGTATGAAGGCCGCACAGACTTAGGTAATATTCAGAAGGGTGACGGTCCGAGATACAAAGGCAGAGGTTTAATACAGATTACAGGAAGGTACAATTACGAACAAATCAGTAAAGACCTAGATGTTGACTTTGTTGCCAACCCTAAGATGCTCGCTACCCCATATTATGCTGTGGTATCTGCATTATGGTTCTGGCAGAAAAAAGATCTCAATAAATTGGCAGATGAAGAACTATTTAGAGAAATAACAAAAAAAATCAATGGAGGTTACAATGGCCATGAACAACGTGTTCAGTTATATTCGAGTGCATTATATGTACTTACTCGCTAGTTTGATGATAGGATTAATTCTATTACTGAATTCTTGCGGAGCTGGCAAACAAGTAGTGTCTTCAGAATCATCTGAAGAAATAGAAAATTACGACAGTATTGCGGTTGCTAAACGGTTGAATCGCACGTTTGAGAGGTTGACTGTCGAGTCTCAGAAGGTAGCCTCTCATTTGAAATTTAACATTATCAGACGAGAGTTTAGTCGACCTGATAGTTGTGGAAAACAATATGTTGCTGCAGAGGTTAGAATGGTTGTTGATGTAGATGAAGATACTGACATCACAGCTAATATTACCGAAGATTGCGAAATTGATGAAGAGATAGATAGTCTGTCGAGAAATGTAATCATAGCTAACCTTCAGACAGATGAATTCAATGAGCAGATTACAGGTCCTCCCTGGTGGCAAGCTGGATTGATAATGATTGGACTGACATCATTGATAATATGTACCATAAGAATAATAATTAGATTAAAATGATAGTGAAGGTTCTTGCGCGTCAGACACTTTCTGATATAGCAATACAAGTATATGGAGATGTTAGCGGAGTGGTAGACATTGCAGCTGCTAACAACATAGGCATTACCGACGAACTGGTGCCCGGGCAAGAACTCCACTGCCCTGAAGTTGTATATGATAATTATATGCAACAGTATGTTCGCAAAAGAAATATAACACCGGCGACCAATGAGAACACTAAGAGAAATTAAGAAAAGGATAACCGATGAATTTATGGCCTCAGAGATTCTCCGTAGCGCTTACCGATTATCCGAGAATGATACCTTCGAAAATAAATTCAGCACGATATCAATTGAGAATATCATATTTAGCATAGTAGCTTCAGCAATATATGTATTGGAGGGACTGTTCAATGTGTTTCGTAAGGAGATGGACAAGATGGTAGCATCATCGATAGTGGCATCTATTCCCTGGTACCATCGCAAGGCCTTGGAATTTCAATATGGAGAGGATATCGAGTATAACGAAGATACTATGACGTATGAGTATCTTGTCGATGTTCCCGAATCCAAAATTGTGAAGTATGCAGCAGTAAGAGAAGAGAGTGGATATGTGTATATTCTTATCTCGGGTGATGATGCTGGTGTACCAACCAAACTTTCGAATGACGTTCTAACAGCATTCAGAGAGTATATTCGCCAAATAAAACCTGCCGGAATTCCTATAGAAGTAGCATCCTATAATCCCGACAATATAATAATCAATATTGGCGTAGAGTATAACCCTCTTGTTCTGAATCCAGACGGGTCGAAAATTTCAGAACCATCAGTATTCCCGGTGGAGGATGCACTTAATGAATATCTCCGTAATATTGAATATGGAGGAGTGTATAATTCTACCAAGATGGTAGATGCCATTCAACAGGTACCGGGAGTGAATGATGTGATTATTAGATTTATTTCAGTCTTGGCTGCTAATTCTCAATCATTCACAGTTCTTAAAGGGAATACTTGGGCCTCAGAGGGTGGCTCATTCAAACTTATCAATCCCAAAGGAAATATCAGCTATGCTACACGACTTTAATATTCGACAATGGATATCTCAACAGCTTCCGATAGTGCTACGTGGGAAATTGTTGATGGAATTGATATGGGTTATGCTGAAGCCATTGCAGGATATCAGTGATAGGTATTCTGAGTATGCTCAATTGGCAGAACTCAAGATGCGTCACAATGGCCACACTCAGATACTTCAACACTGGATTAACGAGCAATTGCACGTATCTCAAGGTAGGATATACATCACCGAATTTATTAATGAAAATCAATATATATACTATCGTGATGAGCGAGCAGAAGGTGTATATATGTCGTATGAGAATGAAGGTGATGGCTTGTATCTGAGTAGCTCTCCTCCTATTGTATATGGCGGATTTGTTGTTAACGTACCCGAAGCTCTTGCAACTGAGGAGAATTTGGCAACGATAACCCAATGGGTGGATTTCTATAAATATGCAGGAACATCTTATAAAATTAACATAGTATGAATAAATTTTTGACAAACAGAGGCGAAATGCCTGTATGGCTAGGTGATATAGACTTTATGAATGAGGCAGTCCGCGATTCACTAATAGGGTTGGCGAAGGCAATAACAGGGCAAGATGATCCAACCTGCATCATCAGCGGCTGCGAAGTATCTTCTACTGGAGTAACAGCTGGATTAGTAATGCTTTCGGGTGAGATTCTTCCTGTAGAAGCATCAACGATTGTCAGCCCATCTTATCATCTGGAGATTAATTCCACATACTCCGGGGACCGAACATTCAAGGATGGAACAGTCCATTCGGCTTATGAGACCAGAGTCGCCGTTGTGAAATCAGGAGCAACAGTGCTACTAGATAAGTACATTCTTCTGCAGATGCCGAGAATAATAGATCTCATCCCACGTAGTAAGACTCTTGTAGATAATGGCTCTATTAAGATTATACAGCAAGGGAGTGCCTTATTGATTGATGGATATGTTGATGTCACTGTTGCTCCCCCAGTTGGTGAACCAGGATATGCTCAGGCGTTTACATTTGAACCTCTACCAATGAAAAGCCTCCCCGATACAAGTTACATACGAACAACTCTCTGCCTAAATACCAGAGATGGTTCTATGATGACAGCTAATATTCAGTTGGGTGCTGGCCTTCTAGCATTGAGAATAACATTCACTGCACATTCAATTGTTGAACCAGGACAGTATCGATTCTCAACGGTTGTGGTATAATCAATAGAAAAATCCTCAACCCCTTAAGCAACTTCTCACATTACTTCTCGGAAAGGTCATTGACCGGTCAAGGATTATAAATTATTCTTGCCGTCAATGGCCTTTTATTTTGACGGCTAAGTTAATTAATAACATATTATGTGCCAAAATGAATTAATTAGCAACATTGTTGAAAAAGTTGCTGCCGTTACAGAAATTAACAAGGATAGAATAATATCAAAGAATAGATATGTTGAAGTCGTGGATGCTCGTCATCTTGCTATCTATCTAATGTATCGCCATCATATCCCCAAGCATAGGATAGCAGAATACTTCAACCTAACATATCGGAATATTCATTACATCTTAGAACACTTTGAGGCGAGGTTATCTTATGGCGATGTTATGCTTAAAATCTACCTTCACGATGTAGAAAAAAGGTTGAAATAACAGTGAAATAATTACTTGATATAGCTGTATTCTGAGCTCATATTTGCATTGTCAAGACGTCAAGATGCCAAACCCTGAAGGCTGTTAGAGGGGAGTAATAATTTAATTGTTATGGACGAAAATAAAAGCGGTATGTGGGGACAAAATACCGGTATATGGGCAATTGTTGCGGTAATAATTGTAATTGCATTCTTGTGGTTCTGCCACAAACAAGGCGAGGATAAAGCTAACCTAGCTGCCAGCATCCAGAATCTATATGGTAAAGTGAATACACTTGAACCTGTAGTTGCTGATAATGTTGCTGTACTTCGCAAGGTGGGCAACACACTCTCTGCCACTGTGCAAGGTGTACAATGTATCAAAGACGATGTATCTGCTCTCGATGGCGCCGTATTCACCTCAAGATGTGGACGAGGTGGTGGCTGTGGATGTAACGATACTCGCTACATAGCGAAGAACAACTACACCCTAGCAGGCTCTACCCTCGAGCAAATCGAGACTTGCGGAGGTTGTTAACCTATGGGGAGGGTCAACCTCCCCAATCTTATTGAAAATTATTCAACAACTTGAAAAATGTTCAACAAGGCCACTAACAGACAGATTCCGGCTTTCAAATCGAGAGCTGAAGCATTTGATTATATGTTCACAGAGATGTGCGAGAGAGGCGCAGATCTTCAAGATGCAGCCAAGAAAGCTAATGACTTCGCTGAGATTATATGTAAGAATAGATCCTTGCCGGATGCTCCTGAGAAGGAGAAGAATGCCATCGATAAGTGTGTTGGATATCTTGAGCAGATCACTGTCATCAAGAGAGAGCACCCCGAGATATGGACATTGGCAGCTGGCGCTATTGGTGGCCTTATAGGAGCATTTACAGGGGGAAAACAGGCACTGTCTTCTGAACAGGAACAGCAACTACCTCCTCCTCCTAATTTTAATGAGATAGAATGATATGGGACAATATAGGAAAGTATATATCGCTGTAATATGCGAGAATGATGAAGAACAGAAGGCTGTTCAGAAGGTTGCTGAAGATATTAGTTCAACCTTTAGGCTGTCTGCGAAAGAATTGATTAATATACACCCCATTATCCAGAATAATGGCCAACTTATAGGCTCTGCCGTGAGAACTATTGCGAAGGAAGGTATGGGTGGTGTAATGAAGGTAATCCCCCAATTAATGAAAATGAAGCGATAATGGGACAATGTATAGGTAACTGTGTAAAATGTGAGATGGTAGCTCAAGAAGAGAGACTGATTTGTTGTAGCTACCAAACGTTAAGGCAGTGTATTGCTCTTAGAACCGAACTCAAGGAGTTGAAGGATTCTCTGCTAGCAATGAAACTCAGAGGCTTGTCAGAGGCAATAACTAATGTCAGTGAGGCTGATGTTCCTGCAGCCATTGGTCAGGAGCAAATTAATCCCAAAAGGAAATGAATACAGATGAACTTAAGGAGAGGTATCAGTATCTGTACGATAAGATGAAGACTTCACGAGAGGTGGAGAAAATGATAATCTTCGGGAAGGCTGAACAGAAGATGTTTGCCAAGCTGGCCTATTCGAATCCGAATATGGCTAAGGAATGGCTCAATATGTTGGAAGCTGTATGCTGGAATAACTTCTTGACTGAAGAGCAGGCAGAACAGCTGGCATCGAAGATCATCAATCAAGACCAATCAGTAGGCCCACATTGGACGATGGATGTTTTTTTCAGTGTTGTGCCTAAGTTAGGTGGCAACCTTGAAGAAGAACCCTATTACAACAGATATGCGTTATGGTTGGTAGCTAATAGCCATTACTCTGACTTCGCCAGATCAACAGCTGAAGATATGGGATATAGGACACCAGAAGAGGTACCTCAAGAGAAAATGGCTCTATCAATGTATCGGAAGGCAGTAGAAAGCCTTAAAGATATAGATAAGTTGCATTACGTTACGAGCTACTATATGATGTAGAATACCGTTAGAATAGTCTTTGAACAGCCCTCACTTGAAGGCTGTTTTTTTATGCTCGGTACCATAGGAAAAAAAAGAGGGTTGAAACCCTCGCTTTTCGTTTTATATGCTAACTCTCGCATTTCGTTTTGTATGAATGGACTTTTCGTTTTGGCGATTATAAATATAGATGTTGATACCATTATCCTTAACTTGTCTGCCTTGATACCCGGCAGTCGTTTCATTAATGGAAAGACTTGTATTATCCTTGATGAGATTCAAGAGTGTAGAGAAGCACGAACAGCTTTGAAGTCGTTCCAAATAGATGGGCGTTTTGATGTTATTGCAACCGGCTCCCTTTTAGGTGTGAGAGGATATGGCAAAAGTGCCAAGACAACAGAGGATGGTCAGGACTCTATTCCTGTCG
>JBGVEC010000115.1:0-1614 GCA_045119815.1 Paludibacteraceae bacterium
CGTCAAGACAACCGAATTGGTCACTCTTTGCCAAGAGCAGCTTGGATGGAAACCGACCACAACGTATACTGTCATTAAGAGATTATCCGAGAGAGGAATCTTGGAGAATAATAACAAGATCGTTACTTCACTTGTAAGCAAGGATGAAGTACAAGCAGCGGAGATCAACGAAATGGTTGAGAAAACCTTTGAAGGCTCTTTGCCTGCGTTTATTGCCGCCTTTACCAAGCATCAGAAGATTACAGATAAGGAGCTTGATGCCGTTCAAGCGATGATTGATCGCTATCGGAAAGGAGAATAACGATGTCTGAGATATTCTTGAAGATTATCAATATGAGCATTTCAGCAAGTTATATTGTGCTTGCCGTGCTCTTGTTGCGTTTGCTTTTGAAGAAAGCACCCAAGTGGATCACCGTTGTTCTTTGGGGTATCGTGGCAGTCCGTCTTATTTGTCCTTTCTCGATTGAGAGCGTACTCAGTTTGATACCGAGTTCTGAGGTTGTAAGTCCCAACATTATGACGGATAAGACACCGACCATCAATACGGGAATACCGATTATCAATAGCACTTTAAATCCTGTTATCAGCGATTCATTTACTCCCAATCCCGGCGACAGCGCAAATCCCTTGCAGGTGTTGATTCCCATACTGACAGCGATTTGGATTGTCGGTATGGTAGCGCTTCTTATCTATACAGTAATTAGTTATGCGCGTGTAAGACGCAAGATCGGCACGGCTGTACTTTACAAGGATAATATCTATCAAAGCGAGAACGTGGTTTCTCCCTTTGTGCTCGGCATTATAAAGCCGAAGATCTATCTTCCTTTCAATATGAACGAGAAGGATATGGAGCACGTCGTAGCACACGAAATGTCGCACATTCGCCGCAAAGACCACCTTTGGAAACCACTCGGATTCATTCTGCTGACGCTCCATTGGTTCAATCCTCTAATGTGGCTCGGCTACGTTCTCCTTTGCCGTGACATTGAGCTTGCTTGTGATGAAAAGGTTATCAAGGAACTTGACCACGATGCGAGAGCCGATTATTCGCAAGCACTTCTGACTTGTAGTGTGAACCGTCGAATGATAGCGGCTTGCCCCCTTGCCTTTGGTGAGGTAGGAGTCAAGGACAGAGTGAAGTCTGTTCTCAACTACAAGAAGCCTGCATTTTGGATCATCATAGCAGCAGTTGTTGTTTGTGTGGTAGTTGCGGTTTGCTTCTTGACGAATCCTCCTGCAAAGGAAGTTAATCTTGAATTTCCGTTTGAAATTGAGGATGTTGAAAACATCGAAATGTACCACTATGTTGGCACTCCCGGTCAAGTAGAGAAAAAAGTAATCGAATCCGAGCAGGATATTAAAACATTGTATAATAAGTTTGAGAGTATTACCTATAAACTCAAAAAGGCAGATGATGTTGCAGGTGTTGAAACAACAAGCTTCAGATTTAATCTTTCGGATGGAACGATCTATGAGTTGATCTATTGTGGATATGGAGTCAAAAACGGCATATTGAAGTCACCTACGGTTGGTTTTGAATATTTCACAAGTGCCGATATAGGTTGGAATTGGAGTTGGCTTAATAAAGGTCTTGAAGCAGTTGTGGTCGATAAG
>JBGVEC010000116.1:0-46757 GCA_045119815.1 Paludibacteraceae bacterium
CCCTCCTCACCGTGACCGCACACGAAGCATTGAAGACATACTTTGGTTATGATGATTTTCGTCCATTACAGGCGGAAATCGTGCAATCCGTCCTAGATAGTCGCGACACCTTGGCACTCATGCCTACAGGTGGCGGTAAAAGTTTGTGCTTCCAAGTGCCCACAATGGCTATGAACGGCTTATGCTTAGTCATCACACCCCTCATTGCCCTCATGAAAGACCAAGTGGAGAACCTGCGCCGCCGTGACATACGCGCCGCGGCGATCTATACAGGTATGAGCTACGAGCAGCAAAAGACCGCTTTAGACAACTGCATGTGGGGACCCTATCATTTCCTCTATGTATCGCCTGAACGAATAGAATCAGAGGAGTTTCGCGAACGGTTATCGCGCTTACCAATCAGCCTGATAGCCGTGGACGAAGCCCACTGCATCTCGCAATGGGGGTATGATTTTCGACCTAGTTACCTCAAGATAGCAGAGATTAGGGAGGTTATTAGGCGAGAAGCGAAAGGCGATAGAGCACCCCACGACACAAGTGTCGTCGGGGACCCCGCAGAGGCGATGAGGCGAGAAGTGCCAATATTGGCACTAACGGCTACGGCGACACCAGAGGTAGTGGATGATATCCAAGAGCGATTGGCATTTCGCGGGAAGAATGTGCTACGCAAGAGTTTTGCTCGCCCCAACATCAGTTATGTGGTGCGTGAGAGCAACAAGAAAGCCGATGAGATAGTACATATCCTCAACCGCGTGCCAGGCAGCGCCATCGTGTATGTGCGTAATCGCCAACGCGCACAAGAATTGGCTGCCTATCTGCAAGAGAAAGGCATAAGCGCCGACTTCTACCATGCGGGCCTCTCGTCTAAAGAGCGCAGTGAGAAGCAAGAAGCGTGGAAAAAGTTTAGAGGACGCTCGCATGGCGAGCTACAGGACGGCAGTAAAGCTGCCTATAGGCTAGAGGCTAAAGGCGAGGAAACCAGAGTCATTGTCGCCACCAACGCGTTTGGCATGGGAATTGACAAGCCTGATGTACGGGTAGTGATACACCATGATCTGCCCGATACGATAGAGGCATACTTCCAAGAAGCAGGACGAGCAGGACGAGATGAGCAGAAAGCCTTTGCCGTATTGCTATACGACCCAAGCGACAAGACCAAAGCTCGCAAACGAATAGCCGACAACTATCCCGAGGAGCAAATGTTGCACGATGTCTATCACAAGACCTGCAACTACCTAGGCATAGGTGCCGATAGTGGGCAAGGAGCAACCTTCTTCATTGATATGTTTGACCTATGCAAGAAGATGCATCTGCCCGTGTTCCCCACCTACTCTGCCCTACACCTGCTGAGTCAAGTGGGATACTTTAGTTTTGACGAAGAGCAAGAAATACAACCGCGCGTGCGCCTTCGCGTATCTCGACGCGAGTTAGAGGAATACCGACTCAACGAAGCACAGAACGAACTGTTGGAACATTTGATGCGAGAATATACGGGAATATTTACGGATTTGCAGTATGTTCATAAGTTAGATAACAAGCACCAGGAACTAGTGGCATTGGCACAACGACGAATCATTGATTATGTGCCTCGGACGAAAGCCAACGTGCTGAGACTGACCGTCAACCGACAAGCCCAGATACGCATACCGCAAGACTTCTACCACGAGCGAAAGAACCACTATGCCAACAAACTCAAAGCCATGGTGGAATACGCAGAGAACAAGCACTACTGCCGCTCGCAAGTGCTACTATCGTATTTCGGCGAAAATGAGGCTCCCACCTGCGGAACATGCGACATTTGCCGCGCCAACACTAAACACTAAAACACAAAAACAAGATATGATACAACTACTCACTGCCCTACTATTGGGACTTCTGATGATACTTGACCCATGTACGCTGTTTACTAGCATTGCAGCCATCGGGTATATAGACAAAGAGATACGCAACCGCCGCCGAGTACTGCATAATGGCGCGATGTTTGTCATGGGCAAACTAGTGACTTATGTGCTATTGGCGATACCCTTTATCATGGGTGCACAGACGGAGGGTATCAAGCATTGGCTGAGTCATTGGAGCGAACCACTATTGGCAGGCTTTATGCTCGTCTGCGGTGTGGTATTGCTCTTTACGGGCAACCATCACCACGACCATGACCATGGCGTGAAGAAATGGATACAAAGTATTGATAGTCAAAGCAGTGGATTGTGGTCATTCATGCTGGGAATATTTTTTGCTATTGCCTTCTGCCCACACCGCTTCATCTATTTCTTTACGATGATTGATATCTCATTGTCATTGCCAGCGACATGGAACTGGTTGCTGCCTATCGTCTTTGGTTTGGCTACAGGATTGCCTATTATGATCATCGCGTGGCTGATATCCTACAGCGCCATCTCCATAGAGAAACTCACCGAACGCATGCACGGCATACAAAAATGGATACGCTATGTGTCTGCGGTGTTGTTTATCGGTTTCGGTATATACTTGCTCATTCATATTTTCACACACGGCACATCGTGCTCCTGTACACATGGCATCTGCATGTTTTAGATTTAAGCAGTTTACTGTATGGCACGACCGCTGTGCCATGAAAGTAGGCACCGATGGTGTGCTGCTAGGTGCATGGTGTCCGGTGGACTCGCGAGCGAGTAGTTCTAAAAGTTCTAAAAGTTTTAGAGGTTTTAAGGTGCTTGATGTGGGTACGGGTAGTGGATTGATTGCTCTGATGTTGGCACAACGCATACAAGGAGCACAGATAACGGCTATAGATATTGATGCTGGGGCTGTAGAACAAGCTAAGTATAATTTTGGTGTATCGCCATGGTCTGATAGACTAGAGTGCCATCAGACTGCGCTACAAGAGTTAGAAGGCGAAGGTATATACGATCTGATTGTTAGTAACCCACCCTATTTTCAAGATAGTCTTAAAAACCCTGATACTCAGCGTGCTATGGCTCGTCATACGGATACGCTTTCGTATGAAGAACTGCTGAAACATGGTGCTCGATTGCTTACAAAAGAAGGTATCATAGCATTGGTACTACCTATTGAGGCAGAGCAACAGATTATTGCTCTAGCACAAATCTATGGGCTCTACCCTACGCATATCACCCATGTGTATCCTAAACCAGGCAAAGCCGCCAAACGCCTCCTCATCGCCTTTAGCCCTTCGCCTCTCGCCTATAGCCTATCGCCTATAGCCTATAGCCTCACACTAGAATCCGAGACTGCCCCTCGTAGTGAGGCATATAAAGAATTGACTAAGGAGTTTTATCTTTGATTGGTAGCGGTCATTTGGCACAGCGTGTCCATTGGATATAGCCATAGACACAGTTGGCGCACCAGAAGAGGTATTGCGCTGCCATGCAGTAGTCGCCTGCTCGTAGCCACATCACAAAAGCAAGTATATCTACCACCATCCATATATACCATTGTTCGCGGAATGCAAGCACCATCAGTATCTGCGCCACAATGGCAGGTACAGTGGTAAAGGCATCTAGATATGGTTGCGGATCATCGGTATAATGTTTTAGTATCCAGCCTATGATAAGAGACACAAGCAACACTCCAAGCACCAATACTGGAGCGAGATAGTTGGATAGTCTGCGAGTTTGGATTTGCAGCGAGTCGTCTGTCAAACGCTTTCTCCAAACATATACGCCATAAATCATGGTAATGAAATAGAAGATATTGAGTGCAATCTCCGCATAAAAACGCTCTACCACACATAGATAGGTATAGGTGCCTACTTGCGCAAAACCAAACACGAAGGTCAAGATATTGCCTTGTGCCCCTAAAACCACCGAGCAGATGCCGAGTATTCCACTCACCAACGACCATGGGTTATCTGGCATATAGGCATAGGTGATGCATTGAACGACAATACCTACCAAGAGAAATATCCAAAAATATTTGCGATTACCCATCACACTTAATACTCTTGTTGGGAGTTTTTCTGTGGTTTTTCTGTTAGACTACGGGGTTTGGACTCCGTTTGTGGAAGTGCCAAATGGTCAAAGGTTTCTTCAAACTCCCAGTTTGCACGCAGTTTGAGTTTAGCAGGATAATAGTACACAGGTTCGGGTCGTCTATGTGTCAACCAATCGCCTGTTGTCCAGTTGCCATCCTCGTTCCAATCTATATACAAACGCAGATAGAAGGTCGTAGGTTCAAGATATTGGAACACTGCACCAGTACTTAATGCGGGTAACTCCTTCAGCACTACATCCTTTTCATTTAATAATTGTATGCGCGCGCGAGGATCGAAGTGCTTCATTTGCACGGTCAGTGTAGAATAATCATTCAGCGACTTGAGTTTGAGTTTGGCTTCTACTTTGTCATTGCATGCCCCGTAGATATCTCTGCATGCAGCGGAGTCTATGGTCAGTTGATATGCCTCCTCGGGTTTGAGTTTGGCGATGATACCCATAGCCATTCCCAACGAGTCTTTTCTCTCTATGGTAAACTCAACAGGCAGCATATTGGTATCTACTTTCTGCATGAGATGGATGCCGCTTGCATGGATTGAGTCTAGCGGGAAAGGAGATAGGATAGTCAACGTATCATAGATATTGAACTTGCTAGAAGCATTGGTTTTGAGTTCCAGTTTACGATTTTGTTTGTTACGCAGATATTTCTCGCGTGCTTTCTCGGACAATCGAGGTTGTCTATATATCGCATATATCGTATCAGTTTTAGGAATAATATTGTACACCGAATCGGAGAACTGATAGGTCATGCGGAAAGGTATGGTATCCATGCGTATTGCCAAGGAATCGGTCAACCAATAGGTGATCGTGTCATGGGTTTTGTTGGATTGGACAAGCACATAGTCCATAAAGTTCACCCACGCAGAGTCGGAGGCAGTAGAATCCAATTGACTATATCGCATAGATTCTAAGAGCGGTAGTGAGTCTTGTGGCGCAGAGAAAACGAGGGTAAAGGCGTGTTGATCTTCGCGCAAGATACGTTGGAAGTACTTACGTTGTTTGGCTTCCTCAAAATACCAAAGAATCACAGAATCGGGCAAATATCGTGTTACTTCGTGTTCATAGACGCTGTCTATTTGTCGTGTAAAGAGTGTATCTCCAGTCACGTCATCCAGTCCCAGCGTGTCATACCATATGGTATCCCAATGCATTTCACGCGTGGTGTATGGCGTAAAGATCGTATCCATAAAGGCGAGTCCCTCGCCAGGTTGATAGAAATAATCGCGACTTATATCATTGAGCGCATATAGTCGATAACTGCCTTGACGGATATTGTGTATGGTGAAGTATCCTTCACTATTGCTGCGTGTGACGCGAGTAAAAGGCGTAGTATTCAGGGCCGTATCGTGGTGGTTAGCATGAATACCCACCAAGATAGATGGCATAGGATTGAGGTTGGCAGCATTATACACTCTACCCGATATGGCTAAGGAGTCGATTTGATCGCCAGTAGAGAACGACATTACATAGCCTTCGAGTGGCACTTTCTCGTTGTAGTCGCAGATGGCTGATCCAAAGTCAATGGTATAGGTCGTTGAATCGAGCAAGTCTTCCTGAAAGACCACCGAGAGGGTTTTGCCTATTGCTTTGATTTCAGGCGCCTGTTGCTGAGGCGGAGAGATAAGCACATTTTTTTGTATATCCGCCAATTGAATATACTCATTGAATGTGATTTCTACTTTCTTGGTAGCGATATTCAAACTGCCATTCACAGGTTGTTCTTTGACTACCATAGGTGGTATAGTATCTTTGGGTCCACCTTGTGGTCCTTGTCCCATATTGGCACATGCAGATAGCATGACCATGCCTAGCAAAAATATGTAAATCCTCTTCATCTCCTTACCTATAACCTTTAACCGATAACCTCTAACCGATACCCCTCTCTCAACAACCATTCTATCATTTGTGGTAATAAATCCACTATTCTGTCTTTGGATTTATTCGAATCGTGGCATGTAATGATACTGCCGTTGCGGGTAAATCGTTGGATGACTCTCATCATATGTTCCACCGAGTAGTTGGGATTGTAGTCGTGTGTGAGCACATCCCATAGGCAGATGGTGTATCCTTGTGCGAGCAATGCGCGTTTTTGACGACCTTTCATTCTGCCATGTGGTGGACGAAAAAGCTTCGTATCTAGTATCTGTGCTGCTTTTTCTACATCGTCTAGATAGCGACTAGTAGCCACCTGACAACCTCGCAGATGATGGTAGGTGTGGTTGCCTATCGAATGTCCTTCTTGACGTATCCGTTCCAATAAATGAGGATAGCGCACGGCATTTTCGGCTACCATAAAAAAGGTAGCCTTCACGCCATACTGTGCCAAAATATCCAATATCTGTGGTGTACATTCAGGTATGGGTCCATCATCAAAGGTGAGATAAACCACTTTCCTGTCCTGCTCTTTACGCCACAATACACCTGGATACAAGCGTTGCATCCAGGTTGGGAACTGATATAGCAATCTAAGCATTGTTATTGGATCGTTCGCTTTGCTCACTGTTGGACCGTTCGTTTTACTCACTGAGGGATTGATGAGTCTCTCAGCCCGTAGGGCGGTCTCTCAGCGATAGCGGTCTAATTTCTACTCGCTCCAAGCTAATGCGGAAGCACCGAGTACTGCTGCATCGGCTTCTTTGAGGTCAGAGAAGAGAACTTTCACTTTGTTCTTCCACAAAGGCAACACATTCTTGTTCATCGCTTCCTCGATTGGGCGTTTGATCCAGTCGCCAGACTTAGTCAAACCACCAAACAAAACAATTGCCTCTGGTGCGCTGAAAGCAATGAAATCTGCCAATTGTTGACCCAAGATAGTACCTGTGAAGTCAAAGATCTCCTTAGCCACCTCGTCGCCTTGCTCGGCTGCATCGTACACATCCTTAGATGTGATATTGTCCACATCAAGTTTGCGGAGGAGTGTCTCTTTGGTGGTAGAAGTGAGTATCTCTTTGGCAGTACGAGCTACGCCCGTAGCAGAAGCATACGCCTCAAGGCAACCCATCTTACCGCAATTGCATGGACGTGCATTCTCGCCACGAACAGCGGTAGTGTGACCCAACTCACCCGCAAAACCATCGTGACCATATACCACATTGCCGTCAATGACGATACCTGAACCTACACCTGTTCCGAGAGTGATCATAATAAAGTTTTTCATGCCTTTGGCTGCGCCATAGGTCATTTCTCCCATAGCAGCAGCATTCGCATCATTCGTAATGCGGCATGGAAGACCAAAACGCTCACTCACGAGTTGAGCAAATGGTACGGTTTGCCAAGGGAGGTTCATTGCCTCTTGGATATAACCTGTGTAGAAGTTGCCATTAGGCACACCAGCGCCGATACCACGAACCATCTCCATGCCACCGAGTGGCTCGATGATTTTCTCTGCTTCTTGGTAGAGGGCATTAACATAATCGTTGATGTCTCTGTACGCTTGAGTTTTGATTGAAGTGCGGCCCAACACATGACCGCGAGCATCTACTACGCCTAATACGGAGTTTGTTCCTCCCATATCAAGACCTAACACGTAAGGTTTCTTTTGCATAATATAGATCGAGTTAATAGTTAATAATTAATATCATTTTGTGGTCCCTATACGGGGATGTTTTTATTGACATTTTTGCTGCCGTAGAGGGCATAGAACAGGATATATGCGGCGCAGGCCAGTACCACCACATAACTGAGGCGGAAGCTACCCAAAGCATCTGCCATCACGCCTTGCAGAGGGATCAAGATACCGCCACCACAAACCATAGTCATGAAGGCACCTGAAGCAATGGAAGTATATCTACCCAAGCCCTCCACTGCCATATTGAATATACCGCCCCACATCACGGAGGTGCATAATCCAACGAGGATCAACGCCACGATGGCTACAGGGATCTCTGCGGTGATGAAGGTCAACGAAGCCCAATCCACGCCTGGCATCTTGACCATCCATTGCTCAGGTAAGAAGATACCTAATGTCACAAGCACAAGGGTCAGTATTGACACAGCGGATATCTGTGTACGACTGGAGATTTTCTCTGCTACCAATCCACCCAACAAACGACCGACGAGCATCAACAACCAATACACTGCCACGATCATACCCACGATATTGGGGTTGATACCCAAACCTGGTGTCGCAGCCGTAGGCGCAGTAGTGAGGTATTGCATGATATACGTAGGCACACCCACCTCTATACCTAGATACATAAAGATAGCCAACATGCCCAACTTGAAATGACGGAACGAAAACGCCGAATACCTCTGAACTTCTGAACTTCTGAACTCCTCAACTTCTCCCTCCTCATCTGGCTCTGGGATCTTGACTAGGAGCAGTACGATGAGCGCAAACACAAACACGCCCAATGCAATCATCAAGGCAGGTGTTGCGTCGGCTATCTTGGCTTTGGTGACATCGGCAATCAAACTACCCATGAGGATAGTCACGAGTACCGCAGCGGTGGAACTGCATACGCCACCAAACTGAATCAACAGGTTACCTCTATTGCCGCCACCGCCTAGGGTGTTGAGCATAGGGTTAACCACAGTATTGAGCATGCACATACAGAAACCCGCCACGAAAGCACCTGCGAGATAGACCGCAAAACTCTCCACCATAGCCCAACCAGCCATGTATTGCAGGAACACACCCACAATACCCACACCGATCGCTACCAAGGCGGTGTTGCGGTAACCTATCTTACGAAGCAATAATCCCGAAGGGATACCCATAATCGCATAGGCGATGAAGTTAGCGGCATTGCCCAATTGCGCCGCAAAATTAGATACTGCAAAATTGCTCTTAAGTATCACTGCCATCGGATTACAAAGGTTCGTCACGAACGAAATCATCACGAACAACAAGTACATCACCACGATGGGAAGGAAGTTCTTTTTCATGTTCTAAGGGTTCAATGTTCTAAGGGTTGTTCTTCGCCTATTGCCTATTGCCTATAGCGCAGCGTCCAAAAATCCAAGGATTCTCTTATGCAAGTGCTCATAGTTGGCACCGTTGCGCAAGAAGTGGTTATCGTCAGGATAGAACTGCATCTCAAACTGTTTGCCTGCTTGTACGAGGGCATTCACATACAGCCACGACTGTTGTGCGTGTACGTTGTCGTCCGCCAAACCGTGTACTAGGAGCAGTTTGCCTTGCAGTTGTGCTGCTTTTTTCATGAGGTCAGTACCTTCGTAGCCATAGTCATTGACTTGTGGGCGACGCATATATCGTTCGGTGTAAGCCGAGTCGTACAATCGCCAAGAGGTCACAGGAGCGATCGCGATGCCGCATTTCCACAGAGCACCTGGAGTACTCATTGACATGATCGTCTGATACCCACCGTAAGACCATCCGCAGAGTGCTATTCTGTCGCCATCCACATAGGGCAAACTCTTCAAATACTTAGCTACGGAGATCTGATCTTCCGCCTCTTTCTGTCCGAGTTGCATGTAGGTAGCGTTTCTCCACGCTCGTCCTCTGGCATGTGTACCACGAGGGTCAGCACATACCACTAAGTAACCTTGTGCGGCGAGGTAATGAGCAAAACGTTTGCGCCAAGTGTCGGTCACACGCTGACTACTTGGACCACTATACTGCATCATCACGACGGGGTATTTCTTGTTTTCGTCAAAGCCCACAGGCAAAACTCGCCATGCGTTGAGCACGTCTCCTCTCTCGGTAGTGATTGTCAAGAACTCTTTGTTGGGCAGTCCCGTCGCTTGCCATGCAGCAGCCACAGAGTCGTTGTGGAGTACTACCCTATCTTTCGCCCATTGCCCATTGCCTGTTGCCTTGTACAGGGTATAGCGGTTAGGGGTATGGAGCGATTGATAGCAGTCGATATACTGTTTCCAATCCTTGGAGAAGGTCAATGCGTGTGTTCCCTCGCCTGTTGTGAGTTGGGTGGTAGTTGCTTTGCGCAGGTTGTAGGCATACGCCTGACGTGTCAATGGCGTAGGCGCAGCTAGGTAATAGAGTGTCTGTGTCTTCTCGTCGAAGCCGTATAGGCGCATCACGTCACGGGCTTCGGGAGTAAGGAGTTTCTGCTCCATGCCTTGTGCGGAGTATAGGTAGGCTTGCATCCAACCGTTCTTCTCGCTGAGCACAATCACACGGCCATCTTGGAGCCATTGCCACTCGTCAAAGAGTTCGAAATTCACGTAGTATTGCTTGCTTTCCTCCTCGTAGAAGTTTTTGGTAACGGTGGATTTAGCATTGGCTTTGAGCACTTTCATTTGTGTCTGATCGCGATTCATGAGCATAAGCATGAGGTCCGCCGTAGGCTGAGGTTCAGCTTTGGTAGCAGCGGGTTGTACGCCCCAACGCAAACGAGGGACGTAGTACTCTTTGTCTTCGGGCAGTTGCATGGTCTTGATGGACTTGTAATGAATATCATAGACGCACACGCTAGCTTTGGCGTTCACTTCCCCCGCACGAGGATAACGCAGCGAATATAACTGAGGATATGACCCCTCGCCTAAAAACGTCTGCCACTCAAACGCAGGTACTCCTGTTTCGTTCAATCGCACAAATGCCACCATTTTGCTATCGGGTGAGAAGGCGAATAGTCGTGTGATGCCGAACTCCTCTTCGTAGAGCCAGTCGGCTATGCCGTTGAAGATATCGGTGTTCGTATCCGTGGTGATGGGCACTTCGGTTTTGAAGTCGATTTTGTAGATATAGAGGTTATTGTCAGCTTTGGCATAGACGACATATTTGCCGTTAGGTGAGATGACGGCATCACGCACGGGTTGTTCGCACATGCGTATGCGCGTGTTCTTGTACGTATCTATTAGGTAATAATCGGCGAGGAAGGAATGACGAAAGAGTTGTTGTTTATTTTCGTATTCAAGTCGGTATCGCCCCATTGCCAATTGCCCATTGCCTATTGCCAAAATGCTGTCTTGTTCATCGGTAGTCAATATTTTGGCGTCGTATCCTCCTTGTAGGAGGTGCATCATATCGCATTGTCCATTGCCCATTGCCAATAGCGCATTGCCTATTGCTAGGACGAGTATAAGTATTGATTTTTTCATGTTCATGATTGTTGCTATATAAAAGTCTGCAAAGATACTACTTTTTTTTGATATATGCAAAAAAATCGCCCCGAAGAGCGATTTTTTGGTGTAGAGTGTAGGGTGTAGAGGCGGGGGAGAAAAAAGAGCAGCACGAATTGTGCCGCTCTTTTGGTTGAAGATTGCAAAGTTGCAATATAGGTCTGCAATTACTGGATCTGTGCACCCATGATGGTGTAGGTCTTGTCATCCTTGAGGATATATACCTGACCGTTGCGGAGGAGTTTTTGAGCTGGGTTGGCAGGGTTGACATATATCTCTGGGGCTGCAGCAGAAGCATTGGACTTGTATATAGCTTGAATGGTAATTGTATCAGTTAGAGGTTCAGCTACTGGTTGCCAATAGAGGAATGTAAAGCCCTCTATCTCTGGTGCAGCAGGGATCGTGATTGTGAGTACTTGGCTTAGTATCTCGCTATTGTTATCCTCACTATTGGTGAAGATGATGGTCATATCGCGATATTCAACAAACTCAGCGGTAAGGGTAATATCTTCTGTGACTGTAAGTGTACGAGGGTTGTCGGTATTACCATCAGACCAACGCAAGAATGAATATCCATCATATGGAGTAGCGGTGATGGTGATAGTAGTATTATTGGAGTAGAGACCACCACCTGTCACTTCGCCCCATCGGTTGTTGTTAGCGAGTAGTGTTACCACCCAATCTCCCGAAACGATGTTTAGGAACTGTCCCCAATAAGCATGACGAAGGTATGCATTATATGCGGAATGAGGAACAATCAATTTGCAAGTGGATGTGTTTGCACCAAGATTACTTGCATCAGGAGGAGTTGTGCCGAGACAAATGATGGAGGTGAGGGAGGAGCAACCAGAGAAAGCCTCATCTCCAATGCTCGTTACGCTATTGCCGATGGTGATGGAGGTGAGGGAGCGGCAATAATAGAAAGCCTCATCTCCAATGCTCGTTACGCTATTGGGGATGGTAATGGAAGCGAGGGAGGAGCAATAAGCGAAAGCACTTCTTCCAATACTTGTTACGCTTTCAGGGATAGTGATGGAGGAGAGAGATTTACACCAAGCGAACGCCCAAGATCCAATGCTCGTGACGTTATTGGGGATGGTGATGGAGGTGAGGGAGGAGCAATTTGAGAAAGCATCCTCTCCAATGCTTGTAAGATTAGTCGGTAGGATAATTCGCACTAAGTTTTCTTTACCATCGAAGTTTACTCCAGATGTGTTGGTAATTCCCGATAAGTCCACATCTACCAACGAAGTCATTGTTTCGCGCATGCAGGTAAAATCAGCATCGTTGAGCGTACCTGTAAGGGTTAGTTTAGCCACCAACGCTGGGCGTGTACCTGCATCGAAAATCAAATCTGCCAATGTACCAGGCGTTGCTACATGGAGAGTAAGAGTGTTTTCGTTATTGACATATGCATATTCATTTCCCCATGCTGTTTGATAAGCAGACCGTGTGTTGTCTGGGATATAAACTACTGAAAGTTTTGTATCGTAAAAAACATCAGTTCTTAAAGTAGGTGGTGTAGTCGCTTCGCAAGTGATGGAGGTGAGGGAGCGGCAATAATAGAAAGCCTTATCTCCAATGCTCGTTACGCTGTTAGGGATGGTGATAGAGGTGAGGGAGGAGCAACCACCGAAAGCCCTATATCCAATGCTGGTTATGCTGTAGGTAGTGCCGTTGTAGGTAACAGTTTCGGGAATTGTGGAGGTAGTTAAACCTGCATAATTATTACTTGAATCCTGGTATGTAACTTCTACTGTATAAGGTTCTATATCACTGGTAATGTTGTAGTACAAATCGCCCACTTCAAAGTCGTGTGCCCAGAGGCTTGTTGTTGCCACGAGGGCGAGGAAAAGGAAGAAAAGTTTTCTCATAATTGTATGTAATTTACAGTTAATAATTCGTGATGAGCAATTTTGCAGGCAAAGGTACAACAAAAATTGCATATACGCAAGTAAATGAACACTTTTTATAAGAAATAATCCATTTACTATCTATTTAAACCACTTTTGGCTTATAAATTTTAATATATTTTAAGATTTCGTGCTATATGAGAGGATTTGTTGCATTATTGCATTATTGCATAAAAAAATGTGTTGATGGTATATATCGCATAATAAAAATATATTATATATTTTATATATAATTATATTCTACCCCTGTATCCCCTAAAATTTAGGTGATTTTGGAGGGGTTATTTGGTTGTGTGTTTTTTACCGAAAAAACCAATTCGCTCATAAAGTTATGCAATAATGCAATAATGCAACAGTTGGAAAAGTTAAAATTCATTAACATCTGCGTAACATCTGCGTAACATGTGCTGCGCAGGAAGTGTTGCATTATTGCATTATTGCATAAAAAAATGTGTCGAATGGGGGGGGATTTGAAAAGACAAGTTGGTTTTCTCGCGGGGATAGCCGCGAGCACATGACCGGTGGGCGGATATGATTGTATTTGAGCAAGCTCATACAACCATATGCTTTCTGGTAAAATAGATAAATCTATTTGAAATATTCGTTGATTATGTATGAGCTATCTTCGGGGTATCTTCGGGATATCTTCGGGATAAAGGCAGGGTATTTTTTCGTGTAAAAAATAGGGAATTATATACGAGTTGACACAGATTTAAACGACAATTTTCGTCAATTCAGACATTAATTAACATCTATTCCAAGAAACCCGATAACTATTTCTCAAGAAAAGTTACTTTTTCTTGCACATATACATTTTTTGTACTTCGAGGACACCCTACCCTCGAAGCTACTCCCACCCCATGCAGCCCATACTCCAGTTCGCTCGCAATTATTTGCAAAAAAACGGTTTACACCTTATCATAGTCCTCAAATAGCCAATTATAAACAAGTTCCCATCGGCTATTTTATGACTATGAGATAGATAAATCTATCTTTTTTTGCAAATAATTTCTCACTCTACTTGCGTATGTGCATTTTTTTTTGTACCTTTGCACGCTATTTTATGCACACAAACATACATCCCTTAAAACAAGAGTTTTAACTCAAGCGGTAATCATATGACAACCAACGTTTTTACACCTGCAGAAGAGGCGATGCTCGAACAAGAGTTCCAAGCCCTACTAACAGACTACATCCATTCTCCACACGGCAACCGAGTGGAACTGATTACCCGTGCCTACCAACTGGCTAAATCTGCCCACCACGGTGTACGCCGACTATCGGGCGAACCATACATGATGCACCCCCTCTCTGTAGCACGTATCGTGGTCAACGAGATAGGACTAGGTAGTACCAGTATCTGTGCCGCCCTACTCCATGACGTGGTAGAAGACACCGACTACACCGTAGAAGACATTGAGCGGATGTTTGACAAGAAAATAGCCACCATCGTCGAAGGACTCACCAAACTCTCAGGTGGCGTGTTCGCCGACAAAGCCATGAAGCAAGCAGAGAACGTGCGCAAACTCATGCTCACCATGTCGGACGATATACGCGTCATGCTCGTCAAACTAGCCGACCGACTACACAACATGCGTACCCTGGCTGCACAGCGACCAGAGAAACAACGCAAAATAGCCGCAGAGACACAATACATCTACGCCCCTATGGCGCACCGACTGGGACTCTTCCCTATCAAAACCGAACTTGAAGACCTCAGCTTCAAATACGAACACCCAGAACTTTACGCCGAGATAGAAGCCAAACTAGCGGAAGTGAAGGAAGTGCAAGCAGGATACTTCGAGGAGTTTGCCAAACCTATTCATCGCAAACTGACCATGATGGGCTATTCCTATAAGATGTACTCACGCACCAAGTCCGTCTATTCCATCTACAAGAAGATGACCAAGAAAGGCGTACCGTTTGAGCAAATATACGACCTACTAGCCGCACGTATCGTGTTTGAGCCTACTTCGGATTTCTCGGAGAAAGACCAGTGTTGGATGATCTACTCCGCCCTCACCGAGATCTACCGTCCTCACCCCGAGCGTATACGTGACTGGATATCTATGCCTAAAGCCAATGGCTACGAAGCCCTACATGTGACGGTGATGAGTCAGCATGGTCAGTGGATTGAGGTACAGATACGTACCAAGCGTATGCACGAACTTGCCGAACATGGACTAGCCGCACATTGGCGATACAAGACGGGCGAAGGTAGTGGAGGCGGACTAGACAAGTGGCTCAAAGAGATCAAAGATGTATTGGCTAACCCCGATCCCGATGCTATCGCCTTCCTAGATACGTTTACATTGAACTTGTTTGCGCACGAAGTATTTGTATTTACCCCTAAAGGCGATATTCGCACACTCGCGCAAGGAGCCACCGTATTGGACTTGGCCTATCAGTTGCACTCGGAGTTGGGTGAACATTGTATAGGAGCGAGAGTCAACCGCACCGCAAGACCATTGAGTTATATCCTGCAGAGTGGCGACCAGGTGGAGGTATTGACATCCAAAAAACAACAGCCCGAGCCCGAATGGTTGGAGATAGCCGTGACTGCGAAAGCAAAAGATAGCATCAAGAAATACTTCCGTAAGTCTAGAGGATTATTGGGATTGATACAATCGGAAAAAGAGGCTAAAGCGAAGATTGCTAAACTACACATAACAGGCGAAGACTCGTTTGGTGTGATGATGCGCATTATGAATATCATCTGCGATCACAAAGCGAACATGCGCGAACTGCATGTGACAACTGATGGCAAACTATTCCGTGCGGAAGCCGAAATGGTGGTGTTTAAACAGAAAGTGCTGAGCCAGTTGTGTATGAAACTGCGCGCAATAGAGAGCGTGCATTCGGTGGAGTCGAAAGTGGAGGGATGAGCAAAATAAAATTTAAGGATTAGACAAAAATAAAAAAGAAAGATATGAAAAAATTAGTTTTGATGGTTGCTGTGATGATGAGCATTGCAGCTATGGCTCAAGAAGCCGTAATCACGTTTGACAAGACCACACACGATTTTGGTAAAATCAATGAGGCAGATGGTCGAGTAACCACCGTATTTGAATTCAAAAACGAAGGTATGATACCACTCGTATTGACCAACGTGAGAGCAAGTTGCGGTTGCACCACCCCAAAATGGACACGCGAACCTATCGAACCAGGCAAGACAGGACAAATAACCGTGACCTACAATGCTAGCGGTCGCCCAGGACGATTCCAAAAAACAGTCACCGTCACTAGCAATGCGACAGAGCCTTCTACTCGTCTTTACATCAAAGGCGAAGTAATCCCTAAACCAGCACAACCTGTGGACAAATACCCAGTGAAAATGGGTGCATTGAGCTTGCAAAAGAACAATATCAACCTGGGAAGCGTCAAGAAAAATGCGCCTAAGAACATCGAAATTGAATACGCCAACACGACCAACGAACCTGTTACCGTGGAATTGCTCTACAACGGCGCAGAAAACTACTGGATTCCTAACGTGACCCTACCAACCGTAGCACCAGGACAAACAGGCAAAATACAATTGGCATTGCAAACCGCTACCTGCCCTGTATATGGTCCAATGGAAACCAAGTTCTATGTACAAGTGAACGGCAAACGTGAGATCTCTGATGCATACGCTATCACTATCAAGGCAAACCTCGTAGAGGACTTCTCTAAGATGACAGCAGAGGATATTCAACAAGCACCTATCGCTGAGATCAGCACAGAGATCCATGCAGGTGTGATCAAAGCAGGCAAGAAACTGACGACCAAAGTGACCCTATCTAATGCAGGCGTTAATCCACTAGTAGTACGTCGCGCCTATAGCAACGATGCTGAACTAGAGGTGCAACAACCTAAAGCAGCCATCAAAGGTGGTAAGAAAGCAGATATTCGTGTAGATATCAATGCTATCAACACCCAACCAGCACAATATTCACGCACATTGACAGTCATCACCAACGACCCAAAGAAACCAATCTCAAAAGTTAAAGTAACTTGGACAGTGGAGTAATGAAACATCCTGAGAACGATAAAGAATACAAAGGACTGACTGTGAATGCAGGGGTAGAGAACCTACCTTCCGTCAATCCATATGCTACCTTCCGTCGTAAAAAACAAGTATTGAGTGCAGACGAGTATGTGGAAGGTATCTTGCATGGCGATCTGCGTCTATTGAGTCAAGCCGTGACGCTCATAGAGAGCAATCTGCAAAGCGACCAAGTCATCGCCCAACAAGTGATAGAGAAATGCCTACCCTACGCAGGCAACTCTATTCGTTTGGGTATCACTGGCGTACCTGGCGCAGGTAAATCGACCTTCATCGAAGCCATCGGTACTCGTCTATGCCAAATGGGTAAGAAACTAGCCGTACTAGCCATTGACCCATCCTCCGAGCGCAGCAAAGGTAGTATCCTAGGCGATAAGACACGTATGAACCAACTCTCCGTAGAGAGCAATGCGTTTATCCGCCCTAGCCCATCGGCAGGTAGTCTAGGAGGTGTGGCACGTAAGACACGCGAGACGATCGTACTATGCGAAGCCGCTGGATTTGATACCATCATCGTGGAGACCGTAGGTGTGGGTCAATCAGAGACCGCAGCACACTCCATGGTGGACTTCTTCCTACTCCTGCAAGTGACAGGCACAGGCGATGAGTTGCAAGGTATCAAACGCGGTATCATGGAGATGGCGGACGGTATAGCCATCAACAAATGCGATGGCAGCAATGTACAAAAAGCCGAAGCCGCTAAAGTGAGCTTCAAGAACGCACTCTCGCTCTTCCCTCCTACCGAATCAGGTTGGAAACCTTATGCGGTGACATGCTCCGCAGTAGAAGGCAACGGTATCATGGATGTATGGGATATGGTGGAACAATATATAAGTTTCGCGCGCGAGAGCGGATATCTAGACCACTTGCGCACCCAACAAGCTAAATACTGGATGTACGAAACCATCAACCAAAACCTGTTGGATAGTTTCTACAAGTCAGAAATAATGGAGAAACTAATCGAACAAACCGAAGCACGAGTACTAAACAATGAATTGAGCAGTTTTACAGCTGCATACGACCTGCTAAAATCATATGGCGACCTCAACAAAAAGCAATAAGAAAAAGACAACCCCTACCATCGTCAAAGTAGGAGCAAACGAGATAGGCAAACTACCCCCACAGGCTTTGGAACTAGAAGAGTCTGTTTTGGGTGCATTGATGATCGAGAAAGAAGCCTATGGAATGGTGGCAGATTTGTTGCGACCAGAGTCCTTCTATGCAGATAAACATCGATATATCTACGAAGCCATTCGTGCCTTGTCCAACAACGATAATCCCGTGGACTTGCTATCCGTAGCCCAACAACTGAAGACAATGGGACTACTGGAAGATGCAGGCGGCATCGTGTATCTAAGCGAATTGACCCGCCGTGTGGCTTCCGCAGCCCACTTGCGTTATCATGCACAAATCGTAGCACAAAAAGCCACTGCACGCGACTTGATAGCCGTAGCCTGTCAAATCGAAGAGAAAGGATACGACGAGACACAAGATGTGGACGAGTTGATGCAAGAAGCAGAGGGCAAAATCTTTGAGATCTCCCAACGCGCACAAAAACGCGACGTGACTAGTATTGACCTTGTGATAGAAGAAGCCTTCGAGCGCATGCGTAATGCCTCTAAGAACGAAGGTAACATTTCGGGAATCCCTAGTGGTTTTACCGAATTGGACAAGATCACTTCAGGTTGGCAGAAATCAGACTTGGTGATCATCGCTGCGCGTCCTGCAATGGGTAAGACTGCGTTTGTATTGTCTATGGCTAAGAATATCGCGGTTGATTTTGGTATTCCTGTGGCAATCTTCTCGTTGGAGATGTCCAACGTACAATTGATCAACCGTCTGATCATGAACGTGTGCGAGATTGAAGGTAGCAAGATTCGTAACGGACGCTTGAGCACATCCGAATGGGCTAAACTCGAAAACAAAATCAACGACCTGCGCAACGCTCCAATATACGTGGATGATACCCCAGGTTTGAGTGTCACCGAGCTGAGAAGCAAAGCACGCAAGTTGGTACAAGATAAAGACAAGAAAGTACAACTCATCATCATCGACTACTTGCAGTTGATGAACGCCAATGGATTTAATTTCGGTAGCCGTGAGCAAGAGGTGAGTATCATCTCGCGTACCCTGAAAGGATTGGCCAAAGAGTTGGATATTCCTATCATCGCCTTGAGTCAGTTGAGCCGTGCCGTAGAGAAACGTGATTCCAGCAATAGCAATGTGGATGGCAAAAAACCATTGCTCTCTGACTTGCGTGAGTCTGGTGCTATCGAGCAAGATGCGGATATGGTATGTTTTATCCACCGTCCAGAGTATTACAAGTTATACGACGACGGCAATGGCAAAGACTTGCGCGGACTGGGACAGATCATCGTGGCTAAACACCGTAACGGTGCTACCGATGAGATTTGGTTGCGCTTTATCGGCAAATATACCCGCTTCCAAAACGAATCAGACGCATTCGAAGAAAGCGACGAGTTATATGCAAACGTGAGTTACAACACCCAACAAAGCAAAATGAATGCGCTACCACCCGAAGCACATGGCGCATCGCTAGATGATGATATTACACCATTCTAATCCCGTTACCACCCCGATACCACTCCGAAGGGATACAATAGGGATACAATAGGGATACAGAACAAATAGAATATAAACAACATCGATAATATATAACAAAACTATAATGAAAAGAACAGAAATTATCAATGCCCTGCAACTAGCAGGTGAAGGACAACTCATCAACGTAAGAGGATGGGTACGTAGCCGTCGTGGCAACAAGAATGTTAGTTTTATTGCCCTCAATGACGGTTCAACAATCAAAAACATCCAAATCGTAGTGGATTTGGCACAATTCCCAGAGGAGAACCTCAAGCCTGTAACCACAGGATCATGTATCTCTGCCACTGGTCACTTGGTAGCTAGCCAAGGTAGCGGTCAAGCAGTAGAGATTCAGTTGACCGAATTGGAAGTGTACGGCACCGCCGACCCAGAGCAATATCCATTGCAAAAGAAAGGCTTGAGCATGGAGTATCTGCGCACCATCGCACACCTCCGTCCACGTACTAACACCTTCGGCGCCGTGTTCCGTATTCGCCACAACATGGCAATGGCTATTCACCAATACTTCCACGAGCACGGATTCTTCTATTTCCACACCCCAATCATCACCGCTAGTGACTGCGAGGGTGCAGGACAAATGTTCCAAGTGACTACCAAAAACCTCTACAACCTCAAGAAAGATGAGGAGGGTAAGATCGACTACTCAGATGATTTCTTCGGCAAACAAACTAGTTTGACCGTGTCTGGTCAGTTGGAGGGTGAGTTGGCTGCTATGGCATTGGGTAAGATCTATACCTTCGGTCCTACCTTCCGCGCTGAGAATAGCAACACTCCTCGCCACTTGGCAGAGTTCTGGATGATTGAGCCAGAGGTGGCGTTTATCCAAAAGGACGAGTTGATGGACTTGGAAGAGGACTTTATCAAATACTGCGTGCGCTGGGCATTGGAGCACTGCAAGGATGATTTGGAGTTCTTGAATCAGTTTGTGGATAAAGGTCTTATTGCACGTCTAGAGTCCGTTATCAAAACAGACTTCGTGCGTCTCACCTACACCGAGGGTATCGAAATCTTACAAGAGGCTGTGAAGAACGGTAAGAAGTTTGAGTTCCCATGCACTTGGGGCGATGACTTGGCTTCAGAGCACGAGCGTTACTTGGTAGAGGAGCACTTCAACAAGCCAGTGATCATGTCTGACTATCCAAAGGATATCAAGGCGTTCTACATGAAGATCAATGAGGATAACAAGACGGTACAAGGTACTGACGTATTGTTCCCACAAATCGGCGAGATCATCGGTGGTAGCGTGCGTGAGGAAAGCCTCAATAAACTCAATGCTGAGATTGAGCGTCGCGGTATCCCAACGAAAGATATGTGGTGGTATCAAGACACTCGCCGCTTTGGCGCAGCACCTCACGCAGGTTTTGGATTGGGCTTTGAGCGTTTGATGCTCTTCGTGACCGGTATGCAAAACATCCGTGACGTGATTCCTTTCCCACGTACTCCAAAAACAGCGGAATTCTAATTGGGGAATTAAGAATTGGGAATTTTGAATTAAGAATTAAACATTATTAATATGAAACGAGTAATCTTTTTAGTTGTACTCTGTGGTCTAGCCGGATGGATCAGTGCACAGACACGATTGATCGGTAGAGTGGTCACAGATGAACAACAAGCTATTGAAGGTGCAACGATCACCTTGGTTAACCAAGGTTATTCTACGACCACCAATGCAGAAGGTCGTTTTTCGCTGACATACCTTGAAGCCATCGATGAGGAAGTAATCATTGAAGCAACGGGATATATGTCAGATATCGCCTTGGTTCAACTTGTTGAAAACCAACAAAACGATTTGGGTGACATTATCCTACAAACGGACTTGTTGGCAGAAGCCAAAGAGGAAGTACTATTGAATTTAACTGAGATGGACCTCAACGATGACGAAGGTAAAAGTCAGTCTGTATCCTCTGCATCTAGTGCGAGTCAGGATGTTTTCAATAGTACAGTGTCATTCGCATGGTCTAACGCCCGTTATCGTGGTCGAGGATATGACCAAACGTATGAACAAAACTATATTCAAGGTTTGAGTTTTAACTCTGCTGAACGTGGACAATTCAACTTCTCTGCAATGGGTGGTTTGAACGATGCAACACGCTACAAAGAAGTAGTAGAGGGTATCGAAGCGAATAACTTTGCGTTTGGTTCTGTGGGACACGCCACCAACTACTTGCAGTCAGCGACTAACTACGCACAAGGTTGGAAAGTGGGTTTGGCAGCTACTAACCGTAACTACAAAGGTGCAGCACGTGCAACCTACTCTAGCGGTTTGATGGAGAACGGTTGGGCGTTTGCGGCACAATTGGCTTGGCGCTATAGCCCATACATCGATGTAAAAGGTCGCATAGGAGAAGGTATCACATATAGTTCTGTAGGTTACTTCTTAACCGCTGAAAAACGTTGGGGCAATGATATGCGTTTGTCACTCATCACTTTTGGTGCTCCTACTATGCGTGGTCAATCTGCAGCTTTGACACAAGAGACATACGATTTGACCAATCAATACAATAAAACATCTTGGGGACACAACAACTACAACCCATATTGGGGTTATCAAGATGGTAAGATGCGCAACTCACGTATCGTACACAGCTACGATCCAACCGCTATCGCAAGTTTTGATTGGAAAATCGATGAGGAGAACCACTTGAAGGTAGCAGCAGGTTACCACTATTCATTCTATAGCAACTCTGCATTGACTTTCTACAATGCGCCAGATCCTCGTCCTGATTACTATCGTAACTTGCCATCAGCATTATGGGATGGACAGATTGGCACAAATGGTAAGTTTATCACGCATGATATGAGTGGTCAACCTCTAGGTCCTGAAGGCTATAAAGAAGGTGGATATTTGGGTGGAGCAGTAGGTGCATCTATTGATTATGACACCTATTCTAAGATGGTTGATCTCTGGACTAGCCGCGATGACAAAGCGACTCAAATCGATTGGGATGCTTTGTACGCAGCTAACTATGCGAATAATGTGAACAATCCTAATGGTTCAGCACGTTATATGGTAGAGCGTCGTCACAACGATATTCAAGAGGCAGTGGCTAATGCCAACTACCGCAACACGAGTGTGGACCACTTGACAACCACCGTAGGATTGGAGTTGAAAGCATCACAAGGTATTCACTACAAGAGTGTCGACGATTTGTTGGGTGGTAACCAATGGATAGATGTGGATCCTTTCGCTGAACGCGACATCAAAGAGTTGGCAACCAATATTGGTTTGACACAAGCAGATATTGAGAATGTGAAGCAAAACGACTTGCGCAATCCTAATGCAGCCGTAGGCAAGAATGATCGTTTTGGTTACGACTACCGCATCAATATGTTAGGTGCTAAACTGTGGGCACAAAATGAGTGGAGTTGGAATGCATTGGATCTCTACTACGCATTGCAACTGAGCTACTCATCTATACAACGCACCACCGATATGTTGAATGGTCGCGCATGGTATTTGGCGAAACTCAACCCTGCAAATGCTTGGTACTACTTGGCAGACAATGGCGACGCAGTCGTGAAGGGTCAAGAGGTTGCCAATCGTTTGGTAGGTTATACCCACCATTTTGTGGATCCTGCTTTCAAAGTAGGTGTCAACTACAAGATTGATGGTCGCAACCAAATCAAGCTGAATGCAATGGCAGAGACCAAAGCACCTCTCGCGCGCGATGCATATATATCCCCACGCGTGCACGATCGCGCGGTAGAAGCAATCTATCGTCATGACTATGCACGTTATTATGCACAAACAGAAGGCACATCATGGTTGAAAGAGTATTTTGGAGCAAGTCAAAAAATCGCAGGTGGCGACTTGACTTATTCGTTCAACTATCCAATCGTACGTGGTCGTGTAACAGCATTCTATACTCAATTCTGGAACGGTACCGAGCTCAATGGTTATTACGACGATGAGTCACGCACCTTCGTAAACCAATCATTGACGGGTATCAATCGCCGTCACGCGGGTGTAGAAGCAGCCGCTGCTGTGAAACTCGGTATGTATTTCACATTGACTGGTGCATTTAGTATTGGCGATTATCGCTATACTAGCAACGCTATGGCTATTACTTCAGCCGAAAACGGAATGGCATTGGCTGAGAATGCCAAGGGTCCTATCTACGAGTTGCGCGATAGCGTATTGCTCAAGGGCTTGAAAGTAGCTACTGGTCCACAATTGAATAGTAGTTTGAAACTCAGTTTCTTCCACCCAGATATGTGGTTCGCGGATATTACTGTTAACTACTTTGATTGGAATTATCTAGATTACGCCCCTGCTCGCCGCATGAAAGGTCTGTTCACAGGTACTCGTGCAGATGGCACATTAGTAAACGGATGGTATGGAAATGATTCTCAAAGTGCTCTCCATAAAATTTATGCGATGGAAACAACGGATGGTCAACTCGCAGTGAAAAACGTGGATGGAGGCTATCCTGCCAATGCTGTGTTAGATGCCAATGGCGTACCAACGCTGAAGTATCCATATTCGGAATTAGCAGCACAAGAATCGCTAACTGCATATAATCCATTCCATCGTTTCTTGGTAGATGTGAGCATAGGTAAACTGATCTACTTGAAGAATCGTCAATCTATCTCTATCAACTTGACAGTTAACAACTTATTGAACAACACCTTCTTCAAAACAGGTGGTTACCAACAAGCTCGTTTGCCTCGTCAAACAATTCAGAAAGAGCCAGATGACAAAAATTCAATGATTGGTCCTAATATCTATAAATTCCCAGCTAAGTACTACTACGCATGGGGAACCAACTTCTATCTTAATATCCAATATAAATTCTAAGCAGTATGAAAACAATGAAATTCATAATTCATAATTCTAAATTCATAATTGCAACTGTCCTCGTGGCACTATGCGCAGCATGTACGCCTCCAGCAGTAGATGAATCCAAATTGTTTCTTAATGAAGAAAGCGCTCAAGAGCTGATCGCAGAAGGTACCTTCCTCACATTACAACAGTTTAAGGATACTTTTATGAGCGAAGATGGTAATTATTGTCTTCCTGATTTGTATCGTGAGCGTTCTAAAGCAGGCAGTTACTATCTCTTCTCTATAGATACCATTCCTGCTTCTGAAGATAACCCTATCTATATCCGTGGTCGTATTACCACCGATGATTATGCAGGTAACTTCTACAAGACCCTGTGTATTCAACAGATTTTTGTGGAGGGCAATGATACTACTCAAGAAGCATTGCGTATATCCGTAGATTTGGGTTCTGCCAATGGTCTTTACCAAATGGGACAAGAGATCTTGATTCGCGTAGATGGTTTGGCTATCGGACGTTATGCCAACCAACCACAACTCTGTTTGCCATCGTATAATAACAACAACCTTGCTTACAACGCTAGCGAGAAAGTCGGTTGGGCAGCAGGTCGTATTCCTGGCGCAATATTCAAAGCTCGTACCTATTGTATCGGCTTACCTGATAAGGAGAAGTTGTATTACGAGCCTATGCAGATTACAGACTTTACCTCTATCACAGGTTCTTCAAGTATATTAAAAGCACGCAATATGGATGCTAAATTAGTGTGTATCAAAAATGTACACTTTACTGGACAATACAGCAATAATGGCACTCCTACCAATTGTTCTACTGGTGATCCTGAAGTAGATGAAAATGCGAATGTATTTGCGCCTACAACAAACAATCTGAATTATCCTCAAAGTCGTATCATCGCAGATGTAAATAACAAGAACAAAAGAACCTTGGTTTCTACATCAGAGTATGCAAAATTTGCACACTTCTATTTACCTGCATCCAATTATGTAGGCGAAGTAGTGGGTATTCTTGGTTTCTACTACGACAACGGAAAGAACTTTACCAAATATCCTCCTGAAGCAGATGATTGGTCTATCTCTATCCGTTCAGTAGATGATTTGCGTTTGTATGATGGTGACGAACACTGGTTGTACGATGAAAATGGCAACTACAAGCCAGGTTACGAATATTCAAAAAAATAAGATTGAATATCAATATGTCTTGGCTTGATATCATTATATTACTCCCCCTACTCATCGGCCTCGTAAGAGGTCTGATGAAGGGGTTGGTAATTGAAATAACTTCCATCGTGGCTATTATACTAGGTGTCGTGGGAAGTCGTTTATGGGGAGCAGTATTGGCAACATGGTTGCTCCGACAGTTCGCATGGCCAGAATCCGTTTGCGTAGTCCTCGCCTATGCACTGCTCTTCCTAGGCATATCCATTCTACTACACCTTGTTGCAAAGCTACTCACCAAGCTATTTAAGAAAATATCCTTGGGATGGCTTAACCGATTATTAGGCGGAGTGTTTGGTACCCTCAAATGGGGCATTATTGTATTAGTTATGGTATTGTGCATTCACCAATTGGATAAACAATTTAACTTTATTCAAAAGGATCTTAAGCAAAAATCCGTAGTTTATATGCAAGCCGCACCATTATCTGAAAAGATGTGGGTGGAAATCAAAAAACAAATAGAAGATAGACAATTGCTTCTATCTAAAGAGGAGAAAAAGAAGAACTAAATTGGTGGTATGCCAGAGATATTACTGCATTACATATGGCTAAAACATTTGTGGTCAGGGTTTGTGCAACAAACTACTGACGGACAAGTGATTGAAGTCATATCAACAGGGCAATACAACACCCATGCTGGACCAGACTTTAGTAATGCACACATACGTATCGGCAACCAAGAGTGGATAGGCAATGTAGAAATACATGTGCATTCATCCGATTGGAATAAACACCGTCATAATATTGATCCAGCATACAACAACACCATACTGCATGTAGTATGTCAAAACGACCAAGAGGTATATAATAGCGCAGGGGAAAAGATCATTCAATGCGAATTGAAATATCCTCAAGGACAAGACTATATCAAACAATGGATGGAAGATGCTCAGCAAATGCAAACTCCAGTCCATATGATAGAATGTAGTCAACGACTGCATGCAGACCCCACCCTCCTGACTGAAGGATGGAAAAAAGCCTTATTACTCAAACGAATAGAATGTAAACAACAATCTATTCAACAGATATTACAAATCACACAACAGAGTTGGGTACATGCCTTCTACATTAGTCTGGCGCATAATTTTGGTTTTCACACCAATGGAATAGCGTTTGAGACCTTAGCCATCAACACCCCACTCTCGTGCCTACAAAAACATCGAGATAGTCTATTTCAAATAACAGCCATACTGCTAGGACAGTCTGGACTATTGAACGCCACCACAGCCATAGATGACGAACGAAAGGCGCTATGGAAGGAATACGAGTTTCTACGTAAGAAATTCACATTAACGCCCATGAATCCTGTCGTATGGAAAAAAGCACGAATGCGTCCACAAAACGCACCAGAAATACGCATACGACAATTTGCACAATTGATACATCAAGGGGAATTCTTGTTTGCGGAATTGATGCAAGCACAAGATATCAATCGGATGGTGAAAATACTACAACCACAAATAAGTGAAACTCCACAACTAAAAACCATCCCTACAATGGGAAGAAAATCTATTGACATCCTACTAATCAATACCGTCCTGCCCTATCGATATGCGTACAGCCAATTGCAGCAAAAGGCTAACACTGATATTACAAAACTAATGGAAGAAATACCTGCTGAAGACAATAATATTATCAAACAATGGAAACTACTAGGACAAAGCATTCATTCCGCAGCAGATACACAAGCACTTTTACATTTATACCAAAGCTATTGTCAACCCCATCAATGTTACAATTGTCAGGTAGGCAATAAGATTTTTGCGCAAAAACAATTATCACTTTTTTGAAACATAATAACTAAATTTAATAACAATGAAAAAAATCTTATTTTTAATGGCAATGACCCTGGGTATCATATCTTGTGGTCAAAACAGCAAAGTAGAAGATCGTAACGCTTCTACTCAAAACCCAATTATGCCTATCATCTACGCAGGTGATACGCTGAGTATCTATTTGACCGATTACTTACCACAAGTGGAGGATTGGAACACGCTCAAGTTCTTCACGGAACCTAGCTACCAAGTAGTCGGCATGGAGAACGGTATTTTAGCCTTGATAGGCGATTATACATTGTCTATCCTTACTGTGCTCGACGAAGCAACTGGTATCAAGTATGATATACCTATCGTTCCAAAAAACAACTACGAGGTAGGTTTAGCAACAAAATCTTACACCGATTCTACTATCACTATCAGCGTACTTAACTCCTACGAACACCTACAATTCCGTATCCTTTGGCAAGACCAACGCGCTAATGAGTATGTAGAATATGGTCAATATGAGCCACAAGCCACCATTACCATCGAGCCAGAATGGCGTCAAAGCGAAGGTCGTACATTCATCCGCGTATATGCCCTTGGTGATGGCAAAAACCTCAACGATTTGCTCATCCCATTGGAGAATGGCAAAGTAGTCAATGATGCAGCTCAACTAACTCGTCACGATGACCAAGCACAGATACTTTACTCATTGATGATTGACCGATTTGAGAATGGCGACAAGAAAAATGACTGGAAAATGAACAGTCCAGAGGTACTAGATATCGTTGATTATCAAGGAGGTGACATAGCAGGTATCACCAAGAAAATCAAAGATGGATTCTTCGCAGAATTAGGTATCACCACCATCTGGATCTCTCCTATCACACAAAACCCATGGGACGCTTGGGGTATGAATCTCTTCCCTAACGGCAATAAATACGATAGCACCAAAACTTATACCAAGTTCTCTGGTTATCACGGTTATTGGCCAATCTTCGCTACTGCAGTGGACAAACGATTTGGTACCGACAAAGAGTTGCATGATATGCTGGCTACCGCACATGCACACAATATGAATGTGGTATTGGATTACGTGGCTAATCACATGCACATCAACTCCCCTACCCTCCAACAAAACCCTGATTGGCACACCGATAGTATTTTGCCTGATGGTCGTCGTAACTTCGAGTTGTGGGATGAGGCGCGTTTGACTACATGGTTTGATGTACATATCCCTACCCTAGATTTGGAGCGCGCAGAAGTATGTGGTCCTATGACCGACTCTGCTTTGTTCTGGTTGGACAATTTTGCATTTGACGGTTTCCGCCACGATGCTTGCAAGCATATTCCACTCAATTATTGGCGCGAACTCGGCCGAAAAATGAAACAACGCTACCCTAATCGTCACATCTGGATGATTGGCGAGACATACGGCAATACCGACTTGATTGGTTCGTATGTTAAAACGGGTATGCTTAACTCACAATTTGACTTCAACATCTACCATACCGCTATTGATGTGTTTGGCAAACCAAACCAATCTCTCACACGCATGAACCAAACTATCATGGAGTCTCTTGCTGCTTATGGAGCACACCATACCATGGGTAATATCTCAGGTAACCACGATAAATGCCGTTTCATCTCATTGGCAGGTGGTGCAGTTAGTTGGAACGAAAGCGACAAAGCGGCTGGTTGGACACGCCATATCGGCGTAACCGCAGATGGTGACGCTACCAAAGAAGCACACGCATATAGAATGGCTATGCTCCTTGAGCTCGTTAACTTCACTATCCCAGGTGTACCTTGTGTCTATCAAGGAGATGAGTACGGAGAAGCAGGTGCCAACGACCCTGACAACCGTCATATGATGAAATTTGCTGGTCTCAATGACCAACAAGCTAATTTCCGCGCCAAAGTACAAGAGTTGGCAAAACTCCGTCGTGAAAATATGGCACTTATCTATGGCGACTATATCCCTGTCACTGTGAACGACACCACCCTACACTTCCAACGCGTATATATGGGAGAGGTAGTGGATGTAGTCATCTCACTCACTGGCGAAAGCAGCATCACCATCAACGGAGAGAAAGTGTGGACTATATAATTAACCAATAAATATTAAATGATGAAAAAAATGATTTTCGCAGCGTTAGGATTGCTCTGTTTAGCATCCTGCGCAAAGCAGCCTTGCTGCCAACTTGAGCATCCATGCTACAGCTATGATGCTACTATCTACGAGCTTAACACCCGTCAATTGACCCCAGAAGGTACATTCAAAGCCGCAGAGGCTGTACTCCCTGAACTGAAAGAATTGGGCGTGGATATCATTTGGATTATGCCTATCCAAAAGATTGGCGAACTAGAGCGCAAAGGCACATTGGGTAGCTATTACGCTATTACCGACTACTGCCAATTCAATCCAGAGTTCGGTACACGTGCTGACTTCGAGCATTTCCTCGCAGAGGCACACAAACTAGGTCTCAAGGTTATCCTTGACTGGGTAGCTAACCACACCGCTCCTGATAGCGAGTGGACTAAGAACGAAGGATGGCACTATCGTGATAGCCTCGGCAACCTCATGGTACAATACGATTGGACCGACATCTCAAAACTCAACTACGACAACCAAGATATGCGTGCTGCTATGAAACAAGCAATGCACTGGTGGATGGATTCTATCGGTATTGATGGCTTCCGTTGCGACGTTGCAGGCGAAGTTCCAACTGACTTCTGGAACGAGGCAATGGCAGAGCTTAAAGCTAAACACCCAAATATGTTCACATTGGCTGAAGATGAAGCAGAGGCACAGGACCTAACCGAAAGTGCATTTGATATGTACTATGGTTGGGAACTTCACCACATAATGAATGGTGTGGCTCAAGGCAAAAAGACCGTTGAAGACCTCTGGGGTTATTTTGCAAAAGCAGACACCACTATCCGCAAAGAAGCTATCCGTATGAACTTCACTTCTAACCATGACGAGAATTCTTGGAACGGTACCGAGTTTGAGCGCATGGGCGATGCTACTGATCTATTCGCGGCATTCACATACATTGCTCCAGGTATGCCTATGATCTACACAGGTCAACCTAGTGGCAATCACCATCGTTTGGAGTTCTTTGAAAAAGACCTTATTGATCGCGTAGAAAACGCTCCACAAAAGGCTTTGTATAAGGGTCTCAACGACTTGCGTGCTAACAACTTTGCATTGTGGAGCAATGAGATTGGTGCTCCTATGGTACGTTTGATGGCAGACAACGATAAGGTGTTCGCATGCGTTCGCCAAGCAGTTTGCCCTAAGACCAATAAAGAAAATACTGTTCTCGCAATCATGAACATGTCAGCAGAGCCACAAACAGTAACGCTTGACCTCACCAACCTCGCGGGCGAGTACAACTGCATCTGCGGCAAGACTATGAACGTAGAAGCAAGCCAAACATTCGAGCTCACTCCTTGGAAATATATCATCCTCACCAAGTAAGAAAACAACGGTGATTCTGACTATTCACTCTCGCAGATCATGGTGAAGCTCCACCGCAGAATGAATAGAATAAAAAAGAAGAGGATGTATTAACCGACTGATACATCCTCTTTTCTTACCCACTTTTACCCTGTCTTTTACGGGTTCATGACGGGTTCATGTAATACCCTCGCAATACCCTTGCAATACCATTACCACTCCGATACCACTCTGAACCTTAGCTGAAGGTACTTCGAAAGAATTTACTTCATCTCTACCACACAATCTAAAAGTTTACCTATGGCTTGATGAATTGTATTCAGGGATACAGATTGCATAATTGCTTCCATCTTCGCTTTGATTTGCGCACTACATAAGTTACCTATAGAGCCCTCGTGCGTGTAGTGCGATAATGTTTCCTCTACCGTCGCTTCATGACGGAAAGTACCTTGGGTAATCTCATCTGCTACCTGGCGATAGGCGTCACGGAAGGGTACACCATTCGCCGCACGGCGGTTGACCTCTTCCACCGAGAATGCTGGCATATACAACGGATTGGACATCACATCCTCCTTCATCTCCATATTCTCCACAGCATAGGTGGTGATCTCCAACAAACTATTCATTTCTTCAAACAATGGGAAATAGACTTCCTTAATCAGTTGCATATCACGGAAATAACCAACGGGTAAATTGGTAGTAATATGGCGAATAGTATCAGGCAATGCGCAAATACGATTAGCATGCGCACGGATCAATTCAAACACATCTGGGTTCTTCTTGTGCGGCATAATGCTCGAACCTGTAGTCATCGTATCAGGCAGTTTAATAAAACCAAAGTTCTGCGAATTGAACATACAGCAGTCCATTGCCAATCTGCCCAATGTCTCTGCCACGGATGAATACGCAAAAGCCACGGTACGCTCCATGCGTCCACGATTCATTTGCGCATAGATAGCATTATAATCCAAATCAGCAAAACCAAGCAACTGTGTAGTCATTGTGCGATTGAGCGGAGCCGACGAACCATATCCTGCGGCGGAGCCAAGAGGATTGAGGTTTGCTTGTTCAAAAGCAGTTACTAGCAATCGCATATCATCGGTCAATGCCTCAGCGTATGCACCTAACCATAGTCCAAAAGATGATGGCATTGCCACTTGCAAATGGGTATATCCTGGCATCAAGAGCGCTTTACTTTCTTCGCTACGTTTTTGTAGGGTGTGGAAGAGTTGCTCTACCAATCCCATCGTCTTCTCGATCTCCGCACGGGTAAAGAGTTTCAAATCCACCAGCACTTGGTCATTGCGCGAGCGACCCGTATGCACTTTTTTGCCCACTTCACCTAGTTGGCGTGTGAGCATGAGTTCCACTTGCGAGTGTACATCCTCGATACCCTCTTCAATGACGAAATTTCCCGCCTCTGCTTGCTGATACAATTCTCGCAACGCAGGTAGGAGAACATCCAAATCATCTTTGGATAGCAAGCCCACATGCTCCAACATGGTCACATGTGCCATGGTACCTAATATATCATGCGTAGCAAGTAGCAAGTCCAATTCTTTGTCTTTGCCTACGGTAAAACGCTCTATTGCGTCGTCGATTTTGTAACCTTTATCCCAGAGTTTCATTGTAGTAGTTGTTTGTATAGCGCGATAGCTTGTTCTATTTCATGGATATGAATATATTCGTCTGCAGTGTGTGAGCGGGCGGAGTCGCCTGGTCCGAATTTTACTTTTGGGCAAGATAGCAATGCCATGTTGCTCAGCGTAGGCGAGCCAAAGAGTGGGATGCCCAATGCTTTTGCACGTTGCACAATAGCAGTCTCAATGGGTGTAGATGTAGCATTGAGTCGTGTAGAGCGAGGAGTCAATGTCGATTGCACCAATGGTTGTAACAAGGTATGTATCTCTTCATTTGAGTACAACCCATTTGAACGAATATCCACTACAAACTTACATATATCAGGCACAACATTATGCTGCGTACCTGCTTGAATCATTGTAGTGGTCATCTTTACTGTCCCCAAGAATGGCGACACCTTCTCAAATTCGTAGTTGCGCAATGTTTGTATATCATCCAGCGCAATGTATAGTGCATTCACACCTTCTTCGCGTGCGGCATGTCCTGCCTTGCCTTTGGCTTCGCCGTCCAGCACCATCAGTCCGCGTTCGGCAACTGCCATTTCCAGCGAAGTAGGTTCGCCCACGATGGCGTAATCTACATGACCTATTTCTGGTAGCAGCATTTCAATACCCTGTCTGCCACTATTTTCTTCTTCTGCTGTGAGGGTAAGAATGATGCGTTTACCCGCTATGGGATGACGATAAATATCTAAGAAAGTCGCTAACATGGCTATTACACTTCCTCCGTCGTCATTCGCACCTAAACCATATATTGTTTTGCCATCACACTCTCCGCCAAAAGGATTGCGGGTATAAGATGCTGAAGGTTTAACCGTATCGATATGTGCATTGAGTAGCACTACCTCTGGTCCATCTCCACATTCCGCCCACAGGTTATTTCCTACACGATGAACCACAATGCCCTCTGCCGTCATCCATTGTTCCAACAGCGTGCATAACGCATCCTCCTGCCCCGAAATAGAGGGAGTTTGAATTATGCGTTGCAATAGTGTGATGTATTTGTTGTCCATTATGCTTGTTCAATAACAGTTCCGCCATGCAAGTTGCTGGCGTGGGTAATGCGAACGGATTGTACGCCATGCTCTATGGCTGCAAAGGCGTTGTCTATCTTAGGAATCATACCGCCCGAGATAATACCATCTGCTTTCAGTTGGGTGTACGTTTCGGGGGTAATACGGGCAATTAGCGATGATTCGTCATCGGGGTTGCTCAATACACCTGCTTTCTCAAAGCAAAAAGTCAGTTGCACATTGCATCTCGCCTCATTGCCTTCTCGCCTCATTGCCTCAGCCATAGCGATAGCTGTTTGCGATGCCACAGTATCCGCATTGGTGTTAAGCAATAATCCATCGGCACTAAAGGTGATGGGTGCAATGACAGGAGTTAATCCGTTATCGAGTAGCGTACGCAGATGCGCTCCGTTCACCTCTACTACATCGCCTACGTAGCCATAGTCGATACCGTTCTTGATAGGGCGTTTCACCGCTTTCATCCAACCACCATCTACGCCCGTCAATCCTATGGCATTCACGCCCATGGTTTGCAATTGTGCGACTACTTGTTTGTTGACTAGTCCGCCATATACCATGGTGACAATATCAAGTGTCTCTTTGTCAGTTACACGGCGACCATCAATCATCTGTGTCTCTACGCCCAAACGTTCTGCCATAGTTGTAGCTAATCTGCCACCACCATGCACTAGCACTTTTGGGCCTTCTATAGCAGCAAACTGACGCAGAAACGCATTTCTTTGCGCTTCGTTCTCCAGCACGCCACCACCTATTTTTATTACTTGTATCATTTCAAATTCTCCAACATGCGTTTCATGACCACTTGAATGCTCGTTACACGGTTGGCAGCCTCTGGGATGACGATAGAGCGCTCTGAATCAATGACGCCATCACTCACTATCACATTGCGACGAACAGGCAAACAATGCATGAAGCGAGCATTGTTAGTTACCGCCATATGCGCCTCGTCTACCATCCAACTACGCTCGTCACAAAGGATCTTACCATAGTTCTCTGGCTCCGTCACACCAGGGCATGACCAGTTCTTGGCATATACAAAGTCAGCGCCTTCGAGAGCCTTCATTTGGTCATACTCTACATGAGCATTACCAGCAAAACGTGGATCCAATTCGTAGCCCTTTGGATGGGTAATCACGAAATCCACATCAGCGGCGTTCATCCACTCGGCGAAGGAGTTAGGCACTGCTTGTGGCAATGCTTTAGGGTGTGGCGCCCAAGTGAGCACCACTTTAGGGCGTTTGGTCTCTTTGTATTCGTCGATAGTGATGAGGTCTGCAAAGGCTTGACATGGGTGCACGGTTGCTGACTCCAAAGAGATAACGGGCTTGCCAGCATACTGAACGAACTGCTGGAGGATAGTCTCTTGGTAGTCAAACTCGCGGTCGGTAAGTCCTGCAAACGAGCGCACACCTATGATGTCGCAATAGCTCGCCATCACAGGAATAGCCTCGCGCAAGTGCTCGCTCTTGGTGCCGTCCATGATCACGCCAAGTTCCGTTTCGAGTTGCCAACTATCTTGCCCGATATTGAGCACAATAGGCGACATGCCGAGGTTGAGCGCTGCTTTTTGTGAAGAAAGGCGAGTACGGAGCGACGAGTTAAAGAACACGAGCATAATCGTCTTGTTCTCGCCCAAATGTTTCCACGCATAGGGATTGGCTTTCACTTGGCGAGCTTCTTCCAATGCGAGGTTCAAGTCGCCTATATCTTGTACATGAAAGAATGATTTCATAGGATTTCTTTTAGTGCGTTAATAAATCGGTCGGCTTGTTCCTTTGTCAAGCACAATGGTGCAAGGATGCGCACCATATTCGTGCCTGCGACGCCAGTGAAGATATGGTAATCTTTCAATAGCGATTGGCGGAGAGGTGCTACGCTGTCGTGGAACTCAATGCCAATCATCATACCACGACCACGAACCTCCTTGATCTTATCGCTCTTGGGTAAGTTAGCGAGGATGTATTCGCCAACTTGGTGGGCGTTTTCCACCAAATTCTCTTGCTCCATCACATCCAGCACTGCCAACGCAGCAGCCATAGCCAGGTAGTTACCACCAAAGGTGGTACCTAACATACCTTTCGTGGCTTGGAACATAGGAGAGATCAATATACCGCCACATGGGAAGCCGTTCGCCATACCCTTGGCCATCGTGATAATATCTGGACGGATGCCATACCATTGGTGAGCAAAGAACTTACCCGTGCGACCATAGCCACTTTGTATTTCGTCGAGGATAAGCACCGCACCATATTGCTCGGTGAGCTGGCGGAGCGACTGCATAAACTCGGTCGTAGGCACATGAATGCCGCCACAACCTTGAATACCCTCGATGATGACCGCTGCTACATCGCCTTTCTGGAGTTCTGTCTCTACTGCCGCAATGTCATTGAGGTCAAGGAAAGTCACAGGATGGCATTGGTTGAATGGCGCTTGGATCTTCGGATTATCCGTTACGGCTACTGCTCCGCTAGTGCGACCGTGGAAACTACGATGGAAAGCAATCACGCGGCTCTTACCCGTATGAAAAGAAGCCAACTTAAGGGCGTTCTCGTTGCTCTCTGCACCCGAGTTATCGAGGAAAAGAGTATAGTCTTCGTAGCCGCAGAGTTTTCCTAGACGCTCTGCCAATTGCTCTTGGAGAGGGTTTTGAACGGAATTAGAGTAGAAGCCGATTTTGTTGAGCTGGTCAGTTAGCACCTCCACATAGTGTGGGTGGGTGTGACCAATACTGATGACAGCATGGCCGCCATAGAGGTCAAGGTACTCTTGCCCCTTGTCGTCCCAAATGCGACAGCCCTCAGCCTTGACTGGCGTCACATCAAAGAGTGAATATACATCGAATAGTTTCATAATTAAAATGCTAATGCTTTTAGGTTCAAACCCGTTTTCTCGTCTAAGCTGAACATGAGGTTCATGTTTTGCAGAGCTTGACCGCTGGCGCCTTTCAATAGGTTGTCGATGACAGATGTCACCAAAAGGCGACCTTCATATACCTCGGTTTGCAGCACGCACTTGTTGGTGTTTACCACATCCTTGAGGTTGACTTCGCGGTTGATGACATGGGTGAAGGCAGCGTCTTTGTAGTACGCGCTATAGAGTTCGTATGCCTGTTCTGCCGTGCCATCGAATGGCATCGTCACCGCAGCAATGATACCGCGTGAGAAGTCGCCACGCATAGGGATAAACTCCACTTTCATACCTGTATTACGACCTATCTCCAATAGATGTTGGTGTGTAAAGGCCTTATAGACAGACATGTTATCGTTACGCCATGAGAAGTGAGTGGTGGCCGTTGGCTTTTGTCCGGCGCCTGTAGAGCCTGTGATGGCCGTCACACTAGCTTCGGTGGTGCGACCAATCATTGGCAACAATGCCAATTGAATAGCCGTAGCAAAGCAACCTGGGTTAGCGAGCTTGGTGCAAGTGCAGATCTTGTCGCGTTGGAGTTCTGGCAAACCATATACATAGCCGTCGTGCTCGTCGCGATAGTCTTGTGCGAGGTCAATGATTTTCAGTGTGTCAGGACACTCGTTTTCTGCCCAGAAAGCAGTACTCTTGCCGTGGCCGGAGCAGAGGAAGAGCACATCGATGGCGTGGAGGTCGTATGTATCGGAGAAACATTGCTCGGTGTCGCCAATCAAACCGGTATGTACGGCGTGAAATGGTTGTCCCGCATTGCTAGTGGAGTGCGCAAAGGTGATCTCTACCTCTGGGTGGTTGACTAAGAGGCGGATGAGTTCGCCTGCGGTATAGCCCGCTGCGCCAATGATGCCTACTTTGATCATAATGTTTCGTCGTCGTGGTTAGCGTAATACACACGGAGAGGTGTGGAAAGCACCTTGATAAAGCCCTTTGCTTCTTCTGAGGTCCAGCCTTTTTGCATCTCGCCGTACTCGCCGAGTTTAGTTTTTACGAGGTCGTCTTTGGAATCTACACCTACGGTCTCAAACATATATGGGCGGAGGTGCATGGTCACTTTACCATTCACATTGCGTTGGCTAGATTCGAGCATCGCTTCGATATCGCGCATCACTGGCTCCATGTATTGGCTCTCGTGGAGGAACATACCATACCAGTTAGCCACTTGGTCTTTCCAATATTGTTGCCACTTAGAGAGGGTGAATTTCTCGAGGAACTTATGCGCAGAGATAATCAACATAGGTGCTGCAGCCTCAAAACCTACACGACCCTTAATACCGATGATGGTATCACCCACGTGCATATCACGACCGATGCCGTAAGGCGCTGCAATCTCTTCTACCGCTTGAATTGCCTTCACACCATCCTCATACATAACGCCATTGACACCGACTAATTCGCCGTTCTTAAAGTCGAGTACTATATCCTCTTCGCCATCTTTGGTGACTTGTTTGAGGTATGCCGTTTCAGGCAAGCCTTGTTTGCTATCTAGGATCTCGCCGCCGCAGATACTAGTACCCCAGAGACCTACGTTGTAGGAGTATTTGAGTTTCTCGAAGTCTGCTGCAAAACCGTGCTCGTTGAGATAATCAATCTCCTCTTGACGCGTGAGAGCTTTGTCGCGAGTGAGGGTGATGATTTCTACGCCAGGAGCAGCTACGAGGAAAGTCATGTCGAAGCGAACTTGGTCGTTGCCTGCGCCTGTACTTCCGTGAGCAATAGCGTCTGCCTCCACCTCACGTGCATAGCGTGCGATAGCGAGTGCTTGGAAGATACGTTCTGAAGATACTGAGATAGGATAAGTGCCATTGCGGAGCACATTACCATATACCATATAGCGGATACTCTTGTCGTAGTACTCTTGTTGTACATCGAGGGTCTCGTAGCGTACTGCACCGAGTTTGTAAGCATTCTCCTCGTTTTGGCGAAGTTGCTCCGCACTGAAACCACCTGTATTCGCACATACGGCATGCACTTCGTAGCCCAATTCTTTGGCTAAATACATCACAGTGTAGGAGGTGTCCAATCCGCCGCTGTAAGCCACTACCACGCGTTTTTTGTGAGGTGGCTCAAACAACAAACCAGTGCAGAGGCAACGCTCGAAATTGTTGCGGCACAATACATCATAGTTCACACAACTCTCGCAACCCTTCCAGAACTTAGGATCAGAAGTGAGATCTTGAAAAGTCACAGGCTTAAAACCAAGCTCGGTGTTCATCTTCATCACGGCTGCACCAGTGGTGAGAGAGAATATCTTTGCGTTAGGGAACAACTCTTGTGAGAGTGCTACAATACGCGTTTTTATTTGCTTGGCAAGTCCCATATGGCGGTATTCTGGTTTTACAATAAGACCAGAGTTAGCCACGAAGTGTCCGTGGTCCCAGCACTCTACATAACTAAAACCAGCAAACTTATCGCCATCCATAGCGATAACTGCTTTGCCCTCACGCATCTTCTGCGCTACATACTCTGGATTACGTTTGGCGATACCTGTACCACGGTCCTTGGCTGCTTCTTCAATGGTATGAAGAATCTCTGCTACATAAGGTATATGCTTCTCAGAAGCTACCTCGATGTTAAAATTGATCATCTTATATGTATTTTTTAACTATTATTTCTTGATCCTATATCGGGGTAAATAATTACATTATTTATCCAAATACGAAAAAACGTGCAAAATTACAGTTTTTTTCCGAATTATACAAATTTTAATGGATTTTTATGATGATTTCTCCGTGCAATCGCTATTTGACTCTTTTCCATGCAGCAGTCAGATAGACCACACGAGCAACGAGATGGGCAAAATAGGCAATATACAAACCTTGTATTCCGAGCCACCAATAGGTAGCAAGATAGCAAGTCACAAAACCTAAAGCGGCATAGATCATGGCATTGCGAATCTGTTTGCCTGCCGTAGCACCTGCGTACACTCCGTCCCACATAAACGCTAAGGTAGAAACAAGAGGCATCGCAATTAACCACAGCGTATAATCCCCCAAACGAGATAGAACCTCCATATCATCGGTCATAGCTAGATAACATTCCTCTGACCACACAGCAAACAACAATGTAAACAACAAACCTACTCCAAGTGACCAAGCGAACAACAATCTGACGATTCTTACGAGGCGATGAGGCGATGAGGCGAGAGAGCGTGAGGCACCATACTCTTTTCCCACCAAAGCCTCGCCAGCATATGCAAAACCATCCACAAAATAGGAGAAAAGCATAAAAAGCTTCATCATTATCGTACTCACCGCCAACTCCACATCGCCGTATTGAGATGCCAAAGAAGTAAAGCCCACATACACCACCATAAAGCACAAAGAACGAACAAACAGATTAGCATTGAGCGACATAAACCGCTTCATCTCCTTATCGCCAAATAGCCTTATCGCCTTATCACACAACTGTCTCACAATTTCCTGCACAACTGTCTTGTACTTGAATAAACAAATCACAAGCGCCAAAAGTAAACCCGTAAATTGCGCCACCAATGTACCATATGCGACTCCCAACGCGCCCAACGGCGTATAGACTGCCAAGACATAACTCACAGTCATATTCACCAGATTGACCACAATGTCCGTAATCATCGGACTAACCGTATCTTGCATACCGATAAACCATCCCTTGAACGCCATCAGCGACAAGGTAGCAGGGGCTGCCCATATACGAATAAAGAAGTACTCACGAGCGAAAGCCGCCACTTCGGTCGAACAGGGCACAATCGCAAGTACTACCGTCACAAATAACCATTGGATAAGCCACAACACCACTGCTCCTATCAACGCGATACTTACACTCTGCGTGAGGAGACGTGCACACTCTACCCCATCGCCACGACCATAGGCCTGAGCTGTCATGCCGCTGGTACCGACACGCAGAAAACCAAAATTCCAGTACAGCAGGTCAAAGAGCATAGTACCAATAGCGATACCGCCGATATAGGTAGCATTGGCAATATGTCCCACAATAGCCGTATCCACTATACCCACGAGAGGGATAGTGATATTTGCCAATATACTAGGTATAGCGAGACGAAGTATTTGAGAATTAAGTGATTTCACGGTGCAAAATTACAAAAAAAAATGCACATACACAAAAGGTATGCGCATTTTCATACTAATTCTTAATTCTTAATTCAAATTAAGAGTAAAGGAATCGCTTGATACTACGCTTAGGAGTTTTCTCAAACTCTTTCTCAACCACCTCAATAGCAACGATTTGGCTATAGTTAGGCAATATCTTATTAACCTCTTTGCGGTTCTCCTCCATAAATTCGAATATATTGCGACCCGCCAAGATCTTTTGTCCTGTAGGTGTTGTATCTGGATATACAAGAGCGACTAGTTTTTGGTCACGTTGAACTACCACAGTCTCAAGTACGAGTGGCAAACTATTGAGTTTATCCTCAATTTCCTCTGGGTAGATGTTTTGTCCACTAGGACCAAGCAACATATTTTTGCTACGGCCACGGAGGAAGAGGTTGCCATCCTTGTCAAGAATACCCAAGTCACCAGTACGCATCCATCCATCCTCTGTGAAAGTCTCCTTGGTTGCTTGTTCGTTCTTATAGTAGCCCTTCATCACATTCACACCGTAAACTTGCACCTCACCCTCTTTGCGTTGAGGATCTTCTGAATCAATACGGATTTGCATACCTGGGATTGCCTTACCACATGAGCGATATGCATATTTTTTCCAATCTTCGTAACTAATGAGCGGAGCACACTCGGTCATACCATAACCCACGCAATACATGAAGTGCATATCCTTCATACAGGTCTCCACCTCCTCATTGAGCGCAGCGCCACCGATAATGAGGTAACGCAATTTGCCACCAAAAGCTTGCAACAGACTGCCGCTCACTTTCTTATGCAACAAGTTCTTGATACCAGGAGTCTTCCACAACACTTTCATCAATGGTTTATTGATCACTGGCAACACTTTACCCTTGATAATCTTCTCAATCACCAATGGTACAGTCAAAATCATAAATGGATGTACCTGTGCAAATGCCTTCATCAATGTGCTTGGAGTAGGAGCCTTAGTCAAGAAATAGAGCTCTGCACCGTCACACACTTGATAGAGGAACTCAAATGCCAAACCGAACATATGTGCGATAGGCAACATAGACATCATCTTATCACCTGGTTGGTGAGGAATTTTCTTACAAGCAAAATCGATGTTACCGCTCAAGTTCTTGTGAGTCAACATCACACCCTTAGGGTTGCCGGTAGAACCAGAAGTATAATTAATGAGCGCCAATTCATCGTGATTATCAGTAGGATAAACTACATCATCAGCAGCAAGACCATTAGGCCACTCCTTCTTAAACTCCTCATCAATAGTAGCATATACCTTCTCTACCTCCTCGCTAGCTGCATGCTTCAATGAAAAATCATCCATGAAGATCATAGCGGTCAAACCAGGCATTTGAGTCGCATCTACTTTCTTAAGCACATTAGGACCAACATATAGCAATTTAGCCTCTGAGTGTGCTACCAATCCGTGCACGCCTTCTGCTGTAAAGTCAGGAAGGATACTTACCGCTACCGCTTTGTATGTTTCCACAGCCAAGAACAACACACCCCAATTCGCACAGTTGCGACCACAAAGCGCAATCTTATCGCCAGGTTCTATGCCCAAAAGACGGAAAGTAGTATGCAGACGAGCTATCTCGTTTGCCAATTCGCCATAGGTATAAGATGTGTTACCATCCAAATCCTTCATGGCCAAATCTGACCACTTTCTTTTAGTTGTGTTTTGGAGATACTCCAAATAATGTTTCAATTCCATATTAAAAAATTTAATTAAATATCTTTGCACAATTTCATATGCGACGGCAAAGATACTATTATTTTTTCGAACACGCGTTCAAAAACTCAATAAAAATGTATTTTTCCGACTAAAACCACCTATTTTTTAATAAAACCCTACGGTTTTTTAATCAAATCATAGAGATAATTGTATTGGTCATACAAAATTTCGTAGTTCATCGGTCCACTTGTACGCCCTGGATCCCAACCGTCCTTGATATGCAAGAACATATGAGCGATGGTTTCAATATGCACATCTCCACGCACTTCCCCTGCACGCATGCTATTTTTGATAGCCTGAATCCAAAGATTCAACTCGCGCTCGTACAATTTACGCGCTTTCTTATAGAGTTCAGGGAACTTGCTATAAGCCGTAAACATGACATTAACCACATTGGAGGTATTGATATTCTTGTTATCCACCTGTTCGTGCACCTCTCTGAGCTGTTGAAGATAGTAACTCATTGCTTCTATCATACTTGGAATATCTGCCCCCTCTTTTACTCGATCCAACGCTCGTTGCTTAGGTAGAATCAAAAATGTACTAACTGCTTCTTGAAACAGTTCATCCTTGTCCTTAAAATAATAATACATGGTTCCTCTACCCATATTCAATGCCGCCTGCAAATCCGTAATAGACACATTAGCATACCCCTCAACCATATACAACTCAATAGCTTTGAGTAGTATCTTCTCTCTGCGATCCTCTTCCATAACTAAACAAGATTTAAGAATTAATATTTATACTTTCCACCCGATTTATCATCTTTCGACCGCAAAGGTAAACAAAATTTTTGACATACACAAATATTTTTTCAAAAAATTTGAACGCGCGTTCGAAAATATAACAGTATCTTTGCACCGATTTTGGCATATATTTTGCAACAATGTAGATATATCAACCCAGAATCTGAAGAAATATGAAAATAAAAGGAAACAATGTGCTAATCACAGGTGGAGCATCTGGGATTGGCAAAATCATGGGTAGGATGGCGTTGGAGAAAGGGGCTAAGGCGTTGATTATTTGGGATGTAAATCAAGAGGCACTAGAAGCTACGGCGGCGGAGTTCGCCTCACGCGGGCGCGTGTATATCTATAAGGTGGACATCACCAACAGCCAACTCGTTGCACAAACCTACCAGCAAATCAAAGACGAATGTGGCGGTGTAGATATCCTCATCAACTGCGCGGGAATCGTCCGTGGAAACAAAACATTTGACCAACAAACCGAGCAAGATATCCGCCTCACTTTTGAGGTCAACACCATTGCTCCGATGATCATCACCAAGGAGATTCTCCCTGACATGCTCCGCCGCAATAGCGGTCATATCTGCAATATCGCTTCGGCGGGAGGCATGCTTTCCACCCCCAAGATGTCCGTCTATGCGGCTAGCAAATGGGCGGCCATCGGCTGGAGCGACTCCGTGCGAATCGAACTACAAGAGATGAAATCCAATGTACATGTGACCACCATTGCACCCTACTTCATCAACACAGGTATGTTCAACGGCGTGAAGTCTCCTCTTCTGCCAATACAGCAACCAGAACCTACTGCCCGAAAGATTATTCGTGCCATTGAGCACAACCGCACTTTCCGCGGCATACCATTTGGCTTCCATTTCATTCGTTTTTGGCAAGCTATTCTGCCAATTCGTGTCTTTGACTTTGTCTTTGGCACAGTTTTTGGCATCTATCATGCAATGGACAACTTCACTGGACGCAAATAAATTTCCCTATGCAACAATATATTTCAACTACACTACAAAAGCAACGCACCTATTTTCACTCTGGCGCTACCCTTGCGCTACCTTTCCGCAAGCAAATGCTTCGCAAGCTCGCTTCAGCCATGCACCAATATGAGAAGGCACTCGCCGATGCCCTTTGGCAAGATCTTCACAAATCTTACGAAGAGGCATACCTCACCGAACTCAGCATTGTCTATGGCGAGATACGCAATCACTTGCGCCATCTCCGCAAGTGGGCACGCCCCGAACGCAAATGTTCGCCTTTAGCGATCATGCCTGCAACGAGTAAGATCATCAAACAACCATTGGGCAACACCCTCATCATCGCCCCATGGAACTACCCTGTGCAATTCCTCCTCAATCCACTTGTGGGTGCTATTTCGTCGGGTTGTACTACCATGCTCAAACCCTCGCCCTATGTGCCAAATGTCTCTCGTGTACTCACCGAGATGATTCGTGCCACTTTCTCCGAGGAGTATATCGCCATCGTAGAAGGTAACCGTGATGTCAACCAAATGCTCCTAGCAGAGCGTTGGGACTTGATTTTCTTCACGGGAAGCCCTGCTTTGGGCAAAATGGTCATGGAAGCAGCATCCAAACACCTCACTCCTGTGGTGCTAGAGTTAGGTGGCAAGAGCCCATGTATCATTGACAAGTCCGCCGACCTCAAGGTGGCTGCCAAACGCGTAGCTTGGGGAAAAGCCCTCAATGCAGGACAAACATGTATTGCCCCTGATTATCTGATGATTCACGAGGATGTCAAGGATAAGTTCCTCCAACTGCTTGTCAAAGAGTGGAAACACTTGCTGACCAAAGACCCACAAAAGGCGAAGCACTTCGTCCGTATTGTCAGCGACAAAGCGTTAGAACAATTGATTAGTTATCTGGACAATGGAACAATCTATCATGGAGGAAAATACGATAAAACTACACGCTATTTGAGTCCAACTATTTTGACCAATGTCAGTCCTGACGCCCCTGTCATGCAAGAGGAGATCTTTGGTCCTATTTTCCCAGTATTGACTTTCAAGCAGATAGAAGAGGTTACGGAGTTTGTGGCTAAGCGTGAACGCCCTTTGGCGTTGTATTATTTCGGCAAGCAAGGCGACTATATCCTACGCCATACCATTTCGGGTGGCACATGTATCAACGATGTGATTATGCATATTGTCAATCACAATATGCCATTTGGGGGTGTCGGTAATTCGGGTATGGGTACGTATCATGGCAAGGAGAGTTTTATGACTTTCTCTCACCGTCGTTCGGTAGTCTCTACCCCAACCTTCATCGACATGCCCTTCCGCTACATGCCGTATAAACTCATCAAATGGATAAAGAAAATGGTGTAGCGGACCGCTACACCATTTCTTTTAACCCTAAACCCTAAACAGTAGGCGCCTTGCGCCGTTCTCTAAACAATTTCCTTGCCTTTAAACTTTAAACTCTAAACTTTCAACTGAAAAATTTGCACGATTGCAAATTTTTCACTACCTTTGCGGTGTAATTTCAGATTAATGGAAAATATTAACTATTAATTATTAACTATTAACTGATATTGCAGACATATTAAATAGCGTTTATTGACGCTTTGCGTTTGACCAATAGAAAACTTCGCAACTTTTCATTTGGATAAGTCAAAATCAAAGTAACAGTAAATGCCTATGGGTATGACTATATCCATACTACGCTTGTATTCAAGGCGTAGTGTGTTGTCATATCAGCGTAGGTTTCCTGTTGTTTATTTTACTTATCCGGCAATGCGAAGGCCTCTATTGGTGAATACTCAACGGAGGTCTGCGCTTTTTGTGTGTCTATAGGCAAATAGTAAATAAATAACAACAATATTAACATTTAAACTCAAACAATTATGAGAAAACTTTTATCCACATTATCCTCTACCCTTCAGGGGGGAGTTAGAGGGGGACTTCTTCTCCTTGCGCTAATCATCAGCACAAGTGCTATCTATGCCTCTGATACGCAAGTAGATGGTATATGGTATGATTTTAACAATATAGAGGAGCTTGTAGATTTTTCAGCTCAAGGGTACACAAACCAGCAAAAAGTATCATCTTATCAAGGGAATAACTTTTCAGTAACTTTTGATAAAGGAACCAATTCTAACGAACCTAAGTATTTCGACAAGGGTACCGCAATTCGAGTTTATGGCGGAGGATATTTTATTGTTGCTTCAGAAGCAACTATTACCAATATCGTTATCGTTTTTGGCTCTTCTGATGGATCGAATGTCATTTCTACTGATATAGGCACATTTTCAGATGACATTTGGAGTGGCAACTCAAACTCTGTAAAATTCATGATTGGAGGTACTTCGGGACATAGACGCATACAAAAACTTACTGTCATTACTAGCGGTAGTACCAATACTTCTGTTACTTATCAAGGAAGTACGTATGATAGTTATGGTGGCGAATATTTTGGTTCAGTAGTTATTCCCGAAACTGTAGCCCACAACGATACCACCTATAGCGTGACAAGCATTGGAAATTTTGCTTTCTTTGGTTGCCCTTCTTTGACATCTGTGACAATCCCTAACAGCGTGAAAAGCATTGGAAATAATGCTTTCTATGGTTGCTCCTCTTTAACCTCTATAAACGTAGGCTCTAATAATCCTAATTATAGTTCGGTAGATGGCGTGTTATTTAATAAAGACAAAACAACGCTTATTCAATATCCAGGAGGCAAACAGGGTGCATATACTATCCCTGATAGCGTGACA
>JBGVEC010000117.1:0-7591 GCA_045119815.1 Paludibacteraceae bacterium
GTTCAAGGCACGGTGACGTGCAGGACTATAAGTATGGAAGTAACCCTCAGTGAGATAGCCGTGCACGCTGTGGTTCAAGGCGCCCAAGGTGTAGCCATAGAAGTCGGATGAACCACGCAAGTTAGGATTGCTTGGTGAATAGTACGTAGTTGGCTCTGGACCATCCTCGTCGTCAAAAATCTCGTATAGACGCATAATGGATGAGTATGCCATATCCTCGCTTGCCCAGTTGGATGGCTCGCCATCGTAGCCCTTGTAGATATAGAGAGGATAGTTGGCAAAACTACCATCTTCTCCAGTAGGACCAGCATTAGAGTGGATGGAGATATAGTGGGATGCGCCCCACCACTCAGCTTCCTCGCCAAGATCAAGCAATGGTTTGTCGATTGACTCGTCGCCCCAAACATAAGGATATGGACCATTCTCAGTACGGGACATGAGTGTTTGTAATCCAGCTGCTTGTAGTTTCTCGTTGAGGGCGAAGCCTTTCCAGAGGTTGGTGTTAGACTCCCAGAAACCCGTGGTATCGCCTACGGCATGGGTTACGGTAGCCATATTGCGGCTCTCTGATCCCCAGTCGCCGTGACCAGGGTTGATATATACACGTTGCGCTTGGGCAGAGAAGAACATACCCAACGCAAAGATTGCTAGTAAAATGCGTTTCATAGTAGTGTATTATTTTACGGTCATCAAGAATAATTCACCTTTGGTATTGGTATATGCAATTTTTCCTTCTGCTACGTGAGGGAAGATAGCCATTTGGCTTTTCTCAACGAGCACTTGGCTCTTGCCGTCTAAGGTGTAAGCCACGATACCAGAAGCGGTCACTTGTTCGCCGTTGTCGTCGTAGTCCATAGCCACGAGGGTATTGTTGTCATACCATTGTGGTGCATGGCAACGGCTAGTGAGGAAACGTACGTTCTTGCCCTCTAAGTCGCAGATGTAGCATCCTTTGCCTGATACACGGTAGATGATGTGCTTGTTATCAGGAGATATTTTAGCATCTATATAACGCTCGTTAGCGCCGCTTGGAGTAAGCACGATGTTTTTGCCATTACGTACCAACACAATATGAAGATCGGTGTTGATGGTGATGTCCACTTTAGCTGACTTATCCACCAATTCGGTCATACCGACTTGAGCTTTAGCTTGCAAAGCGCGTTGGTTAGACACTAGGCTGTGTTGGTAGATGTTGCTACGGGTGATTTTGTTAGCATCCATCGTTTTCTCGCGATATACGATATTTTTGCCATCTTTGCTAATCTTCACTGCCCATCCAGCACCTACACCTTCGCTGATCACTTTTTTGGTTTGAGTAGCCAAATCATAGCGTACTAATCCTTTATCATAACTGTCGGTCAGTAGGATGTAATCACCGACAGGACTGAATCCTGCTACCTTCCACATAGTACCTTGTTCAGCAGGTAATTGTTGCGTAGATACCACTTCAAGTATCTGCGCATTAGCCAACATGGATAATGCACATGCTGCTAAGAATAAGAATGTTTTTTTCATAAGATTAATATATGTTTTTCGTTATTTTATACGTGTACCCATGAGGTCATACATCACTCTGTCACGGACGATAACAATCATGCCGTTGTATAGCATCTTATATGCTTCTGTTTGATAGGTATTGTATATCTCCTCAAAGCCAGCAGGAGTGGACTTAACAATTGAAATCATTGAACGCTTAGGCAAATTCTGCGCATTGTGCAATTCGAAATATGCACGATTACCGAGCATTGGTCCGCTCACTGTCGCAGTAGCCAAACGATTGTTAGCCACCAAGAATAATATATTTTGATTCTTGTCTATTGGTGTTGGACCAGTTATTCCATGGAAAGTAGCCACGCTATTCTCAGGTGTAATACTCTTGCCTGTAATATCCTTTGCATCGACACAAGTTGACACATTAGATACTCTTACTGGCACTTTGATATCCTGTTCGTAAGGCTGAATCAAGTATGGTACACCTGCTTCCATGAATTCTACTGGTGAGAAATTAAGTTTGAGCACTTTCTCGCCACCTACTTCATCAATCGTTGTTCCCACAAATTCTACCACTGTAGCCTTTTTATATGGGTGATCCTCAGATAAATTGTTGAGATTTATATCAAATGGCAAGCAGATGGTATTGTACATCCCTGCTTGCATCTTGCGATGTATTTCCACGGTCTCGTATTTCGTATCTTCCTCTGCTATAGAATTACATTGGTCGTCCTCTACCAAACTTGGTACGCGTTGGCTATAGCGAGAAGGCACATCGATGTGATTAGTTGTTTTGGGCAAAGTGAAGATAGCTACCTGGTGTTGGTCAGAGGCATCATTGTAGGTCTCTCCAAGAGTAGCCACTAGGTTGCCTGCATAGTCGAAGTTGAGAGTAGTGATGGTAGGGATGTCATAGTCGCCAGCCGTATTAGAATCGTCTGCCACAATAGGATAATCGCGCTTGTTGGTCAAAGTTGGGATTGGGGTAGTTTTATCATAACTCCACTCTATGTCAAATAGCATAATATTACCCGTTCCGCCCACCATAGCCAGTAGGTTCTCTGTTTTGTTTACCGCCAAGGCTGCACCAAACGAACCATGTATCAATTCGTTATCCCCAAATATTCCACCAGATGACGGAGACAATGATGAAGAAAATATCGTAGGATCACCTTCGTTTGGATAGAATGTCAAAGATGGGTGAGAGAAGAAGTTTCCTTTGTCATTACGCAACTGGCATACCCATGCACCTTTGTTCGTTCCTACAATAGCATAATCAGTAATTTGAGTATTTACAAACGGCGAGATTGTGCCGCTATTAAATTTTGCCTGGTCTTCATAATGCTTTAATGGAGAATATTGAATCAATTGATTACTATTATTCATCAAATTATATACAAAGAATCCTTTGGTAGAACCGATAGAAAGTTCTGCATCCGCTGCATGATCATTATGCATTAGGAACAGTCTAGATGTATCTGGTTGGAAGCCATTTTTATTGTCTCCATCTTCGGCCCAATAGATATGTGCACCTGTTGAACCGCTACCTACAACTTGACCATTATTCCACCACTCGCCATATGCGGGGGTGCAACCCTCAAAGAAGTTGGTGGTGCTCTCTGGGGTATGTGGGTCCATAACGTACACACCACCATTGGTTTTTCCGTTGTCGGTGATATATACTTTGCCATCTGGTGCTACGGTAGGACGGAAGATAACCTCGAAACCACGCGCAAAGGCACCTTCGTCTAGTGCATAATCGTTTTCAGGTACTAGTCGCAAAATCTCACCATCAGTAGTGGTATTGTAGCCGTGAGTCAGCTGATTTGCCACCCAAATGCTGCCAAAGAAATCCGATTCTGGACTATTATCGATGGTAGCATATGCGGTATTGAATGGTTCAGAGCGGAAGATTTCATCAAACAAAGTGCTTGGGCGTGCTTCCAGATGCACTTCCCACAAGAAATCGCGACCCTCTATAAGTTCTTGATTAAGTGCTGGAATACGCTCGGCATTGAGGACAACAGTATTTCTTCCTTCCCAGAGATAGTTGATTGTATATTCTCCAATAGGTTCTTCATCCATATTGTAGAATCTCAACTTACCTGCCGTAGGTTGGGTATTGGCATAGAATGAGAATTCGAACGCCATCCTTCCTGTTAGGTAGTTACAATTGAGGTCGTATGCCACGATACAAGGTACTGGCTCTTGCCAAATAGCATAGATAGTACCAGCATAAGGTGCTTTTAGTACAGTGATAGGTTCGCCCTCACCTTTTGGGTTATCGTACCATCCTTGGAAAGTGACGCCCTCTTTTTCAGGAATAGGAATGGTGTAATCCGTTTCGACGATTGTTGTAGGGAGGTTTATTTCTTTATAGAATTCTTGTGCAATATTTTTAGAACCCTTATTAGACTCAGCAAATGTTCTCCAACTCTTAGGTTGACCAGCTACGGAGAAATCAACAGTGATGTCTTTACCGTTAGCGGTATATTTACATGTTGTACAATTCAAACAAGCCCAAAGTAGTTTTCCCCACCATTCATTGCCGCTACTCATGTTCTCTTGACTAGCAGTCCAAGCTTTGGCCCAAAGATAATCTCCCAGCCAACGGTATCTTGTGTAACTATCACTAGTATAAACACCACCTAGATCTGGTGTCAACATATAACAATTGGCTACATCATCACCCCATACGCGAGAAAAGTCATCATAGGTTTCTGGGCGAGTAGTAAACTCGGTAGCAGAGACACTATTAAAAGTTTTCATAAAGTCTTGCCACAACCAATCGTTGCTAGGATATACATGTCCGCCATTGAGTTCCCAAGTGACTGTCGTTACAGAGGCTTTCTCCCAAATAGCATATACTGTACCGTTGTAGCCTGCTGGCAAAGCAGTTAAACTAGTTCCTTCACCATTTGCTTGGGTATTCCATCCTAAGAAATTATAGCCCTCTTTTTCTGGCGTTGGGATCGTGTATGTATATGTAATTTGGTCGGGTAAGGTAATCGGAGTGTAGAATCTGCTATCTGCTGTTTTTCCTTTTGCAAACTCTCGCCATACAGAAGGCTTACCTGCTTCGGTATAATCGGCTGTGACATTACCTACAGTATGTACTGTACAATTAAGGAATGCATATAGACAATATCCCCATCGTGCATATGCTTTTTCATCCGTATCGCCAGGGAATTTTTGAACTTGATCCCACAAATAATCTGCCAACCATTGGTATTCGCCACTTAAATTGCTATGGATTGTTTGACCGTTTACACTCAATACATTTTCTATTGACAGATCAGTTTTTAATTTAATCTTTAAATCCTCCCATAGCCACTCGTTATATGGATAAACAACTCCACCATTGAGCTCCCACTTCACAGAAGTCTCGCGCCAAATAGCATATACTGTACCATGATAGCCAACAGGCAAATTTGTGAGGACAGTACCTGTGCCCTCTGCATTATCATACCAACCTTGGAATACATAACCTGCCTTGTAAGGTGTAGGCAAGGTGTAAACCTCCCCTGTGATTGTTTGGGGCAATACCTCATCCACTTGTCCGCCATTAAGCACCCACATAACATCCACATTGATAGCTGGTTCGGTACCTTCTCCTTTTTCTAAGAAAATCTCTGGATAGACTGTCTTGTTTGCCTCCACCGTGACGGTTATTGATTTATCTTGATATCCTGCGGCATGTACCGTTAAGGTGTATTCACCTGGTTGGAGATTTTCGAAGACAAAGATACCGTTGTAGTTATGGTCGGTGGTGTAGTAGTATTGGTCAGTAATGTGACGAGCCACATGGCGGTAACATTCGGTAGGAATGATATTGCCTGATGCATCACGGAGCACTACCTTCGCACCATTGATAGGTTTGAACTCATCGTAGGTGTCTGGCATTGGATTGTAGTACTCGTGTGTAAACATCTCTGTCAAACTACGCACGCAACCCATGATATATCCGACGTCCTCGCCTGATTTGCCATAGTAATCTTGTATGCCACGGAAGTAGCGAATACCCTCTTGGCGGCACCATTCGGGGTTGAGCGCACGGTGGCGAGCTGGTTGATAGGTGTGGAAATAGCCCTCGACTAGATAGCCTTGGTAGTTGTGATTTAGCGCACCTAAAAGATAGCCATAGAAACTGAGACTACCACGCACATTGGATTCGTCTGCTGCATAAGCACTATTGGGTTCAAATCCATGATCTATATTCGTATCGTCTTTATCCTTACCAAACGCCTCGAAATGTCTTGGCCATGCCTTGAGCGCCATGTTACGTTCGTCTTGGAATCCTGCACCATCGTATCCAGAGTGAATAAACAAAGGGAAATTCACATTATCACCATCCACATTTGCATTGGAGTGGATAGAAATAAAATAGTCTGCTCCATAATAATTGACCTCCGCACAGATATCAGCTAGCGGTTTATCAAAACGCTCTTTATCAGTTTCCTCGTCATATGGATATGTTGGACCATTCTCGGTACGGGACATCATTACATCATATCCAGCAGCTTTTAGTTTCTCTTGGAGGGCGAAAGCTTTCCAAAGGTTAGTATTGGATTCAAAGAAACCTAGACTATCGCCTGCTTGCGATATAACAGTTTCCCCGTTATCGTATTTAACAGTCGCCATCGGACGGCTATTAGGTCCCCAGTCGCCGTGACCAGGGTTAATGTACACACGTTGAGCGGTGGCAGACAATGCCATACTTAGAACAAAGAAAGCTAATAAAATACGTTTCATCATTATCATGTTGTATTCCGTTTACAATATTTCACATATCAACACAAAAAAAGCGGGACTGCACTATTGCTGCTCCGCTACTTGAGGCTCTGGTATTGCCTTAACATCCGAACAGCAACACCGAAGCCCACGCCGATATGTACCTACACACGCGTACCTAATAACGTAGTTAGGCACGGGCTTATGAATATACATATCCCGAGGACATCAAAATGCTGCGTTGTGCTGGATGTAAAAGAATTTACCAGATTCCAAGTAGCCAAACACAAAGCGCTTATGACGCCTTATTATGTCCGTAATTTCCCACCCAATAGACATAACCCCAAGGCGTGGGCTTATTACGGGTGCAAAGGTAGTGATATTTTTCCGTATATACAAATTTTGGGAAGAAAAATTCTTAAAAAGTCGAGTTGTCTAAGATTTTATAATAGTACAAATGTAGTGTAATAGTGTCTAAAGTTGCTGAATCACCTATAAATCACCTAAGAATAACTAAAGAATAACTAAAGATTTTTAATGGTAAGGCATAATAAAAAAAGCAGCCACCCAATCGGCAGCTGCTAATATAAAGGATTGGATAAGTAGAATTAGTTCTTATCCTACACTCTCTAGAACTATTGCATTATCAATCTTCGCCTACGTGGAGTTGGCGGATGGATTTCGCTACGTTCAAGAAGTGGTCTGCAATACGTTCGGTATCGGACGCAAACTCTTGATATACTTGACCTACACTAGCAGGATAAACACCATCCATCAAGCGTTGCAAGTGAATCTTCTCAATACGAGCCACCATATCATCCACTTGATCTTCGTAACGATTCACCTCTATCAAGGCATCGAAATCATGGTCCATATAGGTCTTCATCGTAGCTTGATAAAGCGAATCCATCGTCTCACGCAACTGATTTACCTCAAAGAGAAGATCCTTGCTGAACTTCTCATCGAAGTTCTTCAGTAGTTCTGCATACTCGGTCAAGTTGACTGCATAATCACCTACTCGCTCCAAGTCACCAATCGTACGGATAGCCGTCGCCAAATAGCGGTTGTCTTCCTCGCTAATAGGTAGATTGTTGAGATGTACTATATAAGGAATAAGATTGCGATTGAGGTAATTGAGTTGCTTCTCGTTCTCATTAAACTCATCCATCTTATCAAAGTTCACGGTAGAAATGATATCTATCGCTACATTGAAGTTATGGATAGCAATAGCCGCCATGTTCTCAATCTCAAGCTTAACCTGATTCACAGCGATAGCTGGAGTACGGAGCATTTGCTCGTCCACGAAGTGGAAGTGAGGTTGTCCCTCTTGCAATGCCTCGTCCACACGATTCTTCTCAGGGAGAATCTT
>JBGVEC010000118.1:0-4894 GCA_045119815.1 Paludibacteraceae bacterium
AATCGAGTGCTTTTCTGTTAAGGAATAGTTAGTTCGATTGATTCTTTTGAGTTTTTTTTCTTGGTTACACATAATACTAAATCTTAATAATTGATACTTTTTTTATCTGTTTATGTGTAAACCTTTTTCAGGATGGGACAGTTACCACTCCGATACCACTTGCCGAAGATAGACTGAAGATAGACCAATGATAAACGGGACGTGGAATCCTTACTGCAGCGATTGACAACATTCAATAAATAGACTTGGCCTATTGGCAACCGATTTTTGAAGAGCAATTCCTACATCCAAAGCAGGGCGAAAAACACTACTCTACTCTGCGCGGTTTTGTCATAGCACAGTTGCATAAAAAATTACGCGGTTGAGTGTTGAATAATACACTTTTGAATAGGAGTCGTTACCCCATTAAGTACTATTCCCCCCTATTAAGGGGGAATAATACGTACTTAATACAGGGGCAATACACGACTCCGATCAAAACCCAAAATTAAGCAGAAAACCATTCATCTATTTGTCACTTGCATGCAGCAAAACAGGAATTAATTAATAATCATAATTATTATTTGCACGATTCAAAAAAAAGTTGTACCTTTGCAAACAGAATCAAATACCCAACTCATATGAAAAAAATTATCTTCATCCTTTTTCTTCTATTGTCATTGCAGTACATAGTGGCAGCCGACAAAGCGCCCTTATTCATCCTTGATGGGACGCCAATTATTCAGCAGCACGAAGAAATAGAAAAAATATCACCCGATGAAATAGCCGCAATTAACATCTTTGATTCTGCGACAGCTGTAAGTATTTATGGTGAACGCGCATCGGGAGGCGCTGTGATTGTCCGCACCAAAAAGTTTGAAGCAGAAAACTTTAAGCAACCAAGAGAAGAAAGCACGAATATAAAAGAGCAACGAAAAAATCCAAAAAAAGGTCGAGATATAGTGGTTTTGGTCATTATAGTTATACTATCATATCCGTTATCTGAGTGGATCGCTAAATGGTACACCAAAGCTAAAGCAAACTTACAAGAGCAAGGTGACGGACTGCCGTCTTACCTGAAAAACGCAGAAAGTGTGCAGTTTAATGCCACAAGTACCGTTAGATACTACATTTGGATTGTCTTGATGGTTCTGATGGTTATCGTTTGGACCTATTTGATTTTTTTCCTCATACCAGAACTGAAAAGTCCCCATGAACGAGGAGTGTACATCCTAGTGCTAGTCGTTGTTTCTTTTTTAGACATCATGTGCATTGTGGGGTTAATATCTTACATCATGAACCACAAATGCCAACTAATTATTGACGAAAAGGGTATTCATGGAATGTACCAGGAAGGGTATAAAGGAGTCTTCTTCCCAAAATTCAAGAAATTAAACATCCAATGGAAGTATGTCTCCTCTGCCGAATTGGTTCATCGCATTCCACATAAAGGCTTGCCAATAGCAGGTTTGGCTATATTTTACAAATCCGATCCAGAAAACCCGAAAGAAATAATCAATACAAACCTCTTTTCAACTCGCAAAATCATAGAAAGCGTAAAGTATTTCTACGCACTACATCAAGAGCGCAACTCGCTCGAACCCAAAGAGTTAATGGACACTTACAAGCACAAAGATGACGAGAAATTTATGTGGGTTATACACTTTGCGACCTGTATAATTCTTACGGTTATTTATCTTGTAATTGTTCAATTTTAAATAAATGTATTATGAATGCTATCACACAAATTATTGGTTTTTGGTTTCTTGCTGTGTGCTTCCTATTTGTAGGATCACTTTTTGTTGGGGTTAGTGTAAAAGAAAGCAAGCTGATACGACTCTTCCCTTTGTGGGTGGTTGCATACTGTGTATCCTTTGCTTCCATCTCTCCTCTCATATGGTTTAGATGGTGGGAAGGTCCAGAAGGGCTAATAAAGACCATATGGTTGGTGGTTACATTGAGTTTCGCTGGACTTATTATTGCATCTTTGGTTGTAGCTATTATCAAAAAACGCTATGGTGTAGCTATCGGAGTGGTGGTTATGGGAATACTACTATTCATTTATTCTGTAGTAACGCTGACTTTTATGGGACTAGGCGAAGGTGCTGGCGATGATTTTGGCAAGCGCCATCCTATACCCGAGGATATGGAGTATTACACCTTCTTGACAGATACTCGCTACGGAGAAAAAGAATATACGCAATGTAAATTGGATAGTTTAGCTATTGAAAGAGGAATTGTTTTACAAGAAAACAGACAATATGGTGAATACCGCTATATAGCATATGTGCCTGCCATTCCAGAGAAGGGACATATTTATTTAAAACTATACGAAGCAACTACTGATCTTCCATTGTCGGAATATATTAAAACCCACACTACATTGCCAGTAGAGGCATCAGATACTGCAAGAATATATATGATGAAGGATGAAGATCCGGATACTTGGAGTCCATCTGACCGATTTCTCATCCAAGAAGGTTCGTGGGGCGATTACTACGCTGCTCGCGTAGAACTGTGGTACAAGCCAGAATCAAGCGACGAAGAAAAGTTGCTACACTCAGTTATCTACGAAGTAGAAGGTTGGTCAAGATAGGAGATTTAGCAGAAACCTCTTATAGGTAAAAAACATAACAACACAACAAGAAGGGGATACGAAAGTGTCTCCTTCCGTTGTCAATTGACAAACGGACGCAACAAAAAGCAAATTAACAAATAATTAGTAATTATTTATTTGCACGATTCAAAAAAAAGTAGTACCTTTGCAGGGTAATTTGGAATAATGCGAATTATTAATAACAAAATATTAACTCATAAAATCTAAAAAACAATGAAACCAACTCACATTGAGCATCTTGGAATCGCTGTAACAAGTTTGGAAGAGGCAATGCCTTTCTTCGAGTTCTTAACTGGTGGTAAATGCTACTCTATCGAAGAGGTAGCTGACCAAAAAGTAAAAACCGCTTTCTTCAAAGTAGGTGAGGTGAAGATCGAGCTTCTTGAGGCAACTAGCCCAGAGTCATCTATCGCTAAGTTCATCGAGAAGAACGGTGGCAAGGGTGGTATTCACCACGTTGCATTCAACGTTGATAGCGTAGAGGAGGCATTGGCAGAGGCAGAGGCAGCTGGCATCCAACTCATCGACAAAGCTCCACGCAAAGGCGCTGAGAACCTCATGATCGCATTCTTGCACCCAAAGAGCACAAAAGGCATCTTGACAGAGCTCTGCGAGCAACCTAAGTAACTGAAAAGTGAAAGGTGAAAACTGAAAACTAACAAAAATTCAAGTATAGAAATGGATACAACAAAATTGCAAAAACTGATTGACAACCGCGTGAAGGTAGCAGCCGGTGGCGGTGAAGCAGCAGTAGAAAAACATCACGCAAAGGGCAGCTATACTGCTCGCGAGCGTATCAACATGCTCCTCGATGAGGGTTCATTCGAGGAAGTAAACATGTTCCTCACACACCGTTGCCACGACTTCGGTATGGAGAAAAAAGTATTCTTGGGTGACGGTGTAGCAGTAGGTAGTGGTACTATCGATGGCCGCCTCGTATTCGTATTCGCACAAGATGCTACCGTTATCGGTGGTTCATTGAGCGAGACAATGGCACTCAAGATCTGCAACGTAATGGATCAAGCTGTGAAACTCGGTGCTCCAATCATTGGTTTGAACGATTCAGGTGGTGCTCGTATTCAAGAAGGTGCTTGCGCACTCGCAGGTTACGCTGAGATCTTTGAGCGTAACATCCTCGCTTCTGGTGTAGTGCCACAAATCTCTGTGATCTTTGGCCCTTGCGCTGGTGGTGCGGTATATAGCCCAGCTTTGACCGACTTCATCATGATGACCGAGAACAACTCATACATGTTTATCACTGGTCCAAAGGTAGTGAAGAGCGTGACAGGTGAGGACGTAACCGTAGAGCAATTGGGTGGCGCTAAAGTACACGCAACCAAGTCTGGTGTTACTCACTTCGTAGCAGCTACTGAGGAAGAGGCATTGGCAGAGGTTCGTCGTCTTGTAAGCTTCATCCCACAAAACAACATGGAGGAAGCTCCACTCATGAACTGCACCGATGATCCTATGCGTGTAGAGGAGAGCTTGAACGAGATCGTTCCAGATGATCCTAACAAACCATACAACATGAAGGACATCATCTACACTATCGTAGATAATGGCGACTTCATGGAGGTTCAAAAAGACTACGCTAAGAACATCATCTGCGGTTTCGCACGTTTCAACGGCCGCTCTACCGGTATCATCGCTAACCAACCAAACTGGTTGGCAGGTGTATTGGACTGCGATGCTAGCCGCAAAGCTGCTCGCTTCGTTCGTTTCTGCGATGCGTTCAACATCCAAATCCTTACCCTCGTTGACGTTCCTGGTTTCCTCTGCGGTACAGGTCAAGAGTACGCTGGTATCATCGATCACGGAGCAAAGTTGATGTTCGCTTTCGGCGAGGCAACTGTGCCTAAGGTGACTGTTACTATCCGTAAGTCTTATGGTGGTAGCCACATCGTGATGAGCTGTAAGCAACTCCGCGGCGACGTATGCTATGCATGGCCAAACGCTGAGATCGCTGTGATGGGTGCTAGCGGTGCCGTAGGTGTGCTCCAAGCTAAAGCTATCAAGGCTATCGAGGATCCAGAAGAAAGAAAGAAATTTATTGCTGAGAAGGAGGCTGAGTACAAAGACTTGTTCGCAAGCCCATATCAAGCAGCTAACCGCGGTTACATCGATGATATCATCGAGCCACGCAACACTCGTAAGCGTATCGTTCGCGCATTCGAGAACTTGCAAACCAAGCGCTTGACCAACCCTCTCAAGAAACACTCTAATATTCCATTGTAATTATGATGTTACTTCAAGTTGCAGCCGAAACTGCCGGCATTACAGCTCAGACTTGGTTTATCA
>JBGVEC010000119.1:0-2197 GCA_045119815.1 Paludibacteraceae bacterium
TGGCTGTAACAAGACATACTACGAACACTACAGCCAATACCATAAATAGTACAGATACTTTCTGCTTCATTTTTCCTGTTTTTAATGTGGTTACCTGGAATACACATCCATTGAACTCTCAATGGAATCAAACTTGTTGGCAAAATTACACATTATTTCATTACATATCGCATAGAAGCGTAAAATATTCAGGTTTTAAGAAATAAATATCATGTAATTGCAGGGCATCTTTCATCTTCTAGTCAGAGGGAGTGAATCTTCTGACCGGAGTCTTCAAAATATAGTATATTACCCTTGCATTTCTGCCCACCCCCCGATTATATTTGTAGTCTGGAACTACTTGATGCGATTTTGCATCTATATAAGCATATAAACGAATCTGAGATGAAACGAATTTTAACAACATCAATCATTATTATCATTTCATTGGTCACATCAGGTGTATTAATGGCACAGGACATAATACACACTTATGATTCTACTCCGATAAAGGCAAAGATACTTGAAATCGGTGATGACTATATGTATTACAAGACCTGGGATAACCCCGACGGGCCATTGTATAATATGTCTCTTTCTCGGGTCGTGAAGATAGTGTTCGAGAATGGCACTACAAAAACCTTTGCTCCTGCTTCCCCATACATCAGTCAGAGACTATACGGAACCTATCCTTTGGATTACAGATGGGGACACTACTATGCTCCGCACGGAAGGATATCCCGAGGAGAGATTGCTGATTACATCGGATATTCCCTGTACGGCAGCGAGTATATGAAGGCAAGCAATCAATATAACTGGGGTGCTTACCTTACCGGTGCCGGCGTTGCAGGAGTGCTTGTTACGATATTTGCACATATCGCTTATTCTGAAATGAATGACTTTAACAGCCATTACGGAATGCATAGTACTGGCTCAGATGTAGGTGTTGCAGTCGGATATATCGCAAGTGCAGCCTGTCTTGGGGCAGGAATACCGCTATGGGTTAAAGGAACCAAGGGACTCAGGAAAATAGCAGACGATTACAATCGTACATATGTGAATCCTGACGGAAACAGCGGTACTCCTAATCTATCACTCGGTGCGACAGCCAACGGAATCGGATTGGCATTTAATTTCTAATCATTTGATTACATATGAAACGAATCTTGACAATTATGGCAGCGATTATCTGCCTTGCCGCTTGTGAAAAGCCTATTGACGCATCGATGATTATAGGAACTTGGAGTGAGTGCTATGATGATCCGAACTTCATTATGGACGGGACTGTTGAATATACCTTTAATGAAGATGGAGCATATCAGGTGTATTCTTATGATGCATTATCAGGCAATGAGGTAACTCGCACTCACGAATACATCATAAAGGATGGAGTTATCACCTTGAATACCGCTGCAACAGATAGTGCTAATAGTATAAGTTATACCATCACTGAACTTGAAGACAAGGAGATGTCCTGGCAGAAGGTAGGTACAACTTATACCCCTGGTTCAAATGGTAGTGATTATAAACATTTCAAGAGAAAATGATGAAACGATTTCTTTCGATAATTCTGCGTTATGTCGCACTTGTTGCCCTTTATATGCTGATTACTTGGGGCCTGTCTGAAATATTTGGCACATTCCATTTCTGGAGAGTCCTGATTATGGGATCTGTTTTCTGTGCTATTGTCCTGGCTATAAGCGAGTATAAGAAAAGACAAAAATGATGAGACATCTGTTTGTTATCATAGGTCTTTTCGTCAGCATATATTCCTACGCTATAATCCCTGACAGGAAGTATGTCCGGCTGCCTCAGGAGGTGGGGCTGATTTATAAGGAACTGGATGTGACCACAAAGGACGGCTACAAGATAGAGACGTGGTTTTATCCGGCTCAGGATGTTCCGGCAGAGGATGCAGGGCAGAGTGAGATGCTGCCATATAAGACTATGGATGACAGCAGAAGGCCTACCTTGATCATCTGTAACGGCGATGCCGGCAATATGTCTTATCAGCAGATTTCTCTGGCATATCTTTATGCTGCGAATGGTATCAACGTAGTCACTTTTGACTGGAGGGGATTCGGAGAAAGTTCGGAGTTTGAGATGAATCCGGATTACCTATGTTATACGGAAATGCTTACGGACTTTGATGCTGTAATCAAGGCTGTCAGCAAGGAGAAGGTTGTGGATAGGAAAAATATCTATGTAATGGGCTGGT
>JBGVEC010000120.1:0-1634 GCA_045119815.1 Paludibacteraceae bacterium
AAAAGGATTTGCAGAATGGTGTACTTTCCTATCGCAGACGCAAGACGGGACAGCAACTCTTCATCAAATGGGAGAAGTGTATGCAGGAGATTGTGAATAAGTACGATACATCACAATCCAATTACCTTTTGCCTATCATCAAACCTTTCGGTGATATAGATGAACGCAAGCAATACATCTATGCAGCCCATAACATCAACCGTTGCCTGAAAATCATCGGTAAGGAGTTAGGATTATCCGTATCGCTCACTCTGTATGTTGCCCGTCACGCTTGGGCAAGTATTGCCAAGAGCAAGAATGTACCACTCTCGGTAATCAGTGAAGGTATGGGACACGACTCGGAGGCTACCACTCGTATCTATTTAGCATCATTGGACACAATGGCCATCGACAAGGCGAATAGTATGATATTGAAATCTCTATGAGTGAAGGATTGTTGAGCGAATGAAAGGTCTCTTTGGAAGAGTGATTTATGCGACATACTGCTATTGATTACGAGTAGGTTATTTGAACAGTCACGACATAATTTGCTCAACAATCCACATTGCCACTAAACAAAATCTGAATCGAGCATAACATTTTTTAGTGTAAATTGGTGCTATTTGCCGAAAAATGTGTAATTTTGCATCGGTAATCATTTCTCTTCCAAAGAGATAAGTTCTCTCTTCCACAGAGAAGTGACCTATTATTCTGATTTATGCGCATTAAGAAATATTGTATAACACTGATTCTCTTGCTGTTTGGTGTAGGTATTGCGCATTCGCAAGAGAGACACACGGAAATCTGTATTGACTTCCGTGTGAACAGTATTGTCATAGACTCCGCCTATTCGGACAATGCCGCCCATATGCAGGAGATGTTGGAGTTCCTACGAACTATACGCCAAGACAGTACAATCAATATCATTGAAGTATCCTTCTGCGGAGCAGCTTCTCCCGAAGGCAGTTATCAACTCAACCGCAAGTTGGCACAAGGTCGTCTCTCGGCACTTGAAAAGTTCATCCGCAGTGAGGTGGACATTCCCAACAGCCTTATTACCCATAATGACAGCTATATCCCGTGGGATTATCTCAAATCGCAGATTGAGGATTCGGGACTTATCCGTAAGGATGAAGTAATTGCCATCTTGGAGGAAGAAGCCCGATTGGTGGACTATCATCACCCGAATACGCATATCGACAACCGTGTCGTAAAATTGAGAGCATTGGACGGTGGTAAGGTATGGCAGCAGATGAACAATCTCCTCTTCGAGCAGATGAGAAATGCGTGTGCGGTATTCGTAACCTACAAGAAAGAGTTGCCACCCATACAAGTGCCTATAATCGTGCCTGATACCATTACGATAGAGCCAATAGTTGAAGTTGTGGAAATTGTACCCGACACAACGGCTATCGTAGAAACAGTTATCCCCGAAATAGAGGAATGGAACCGCAAACTCCACTTGAAGACCAATGCCATAGGCTTGGGAATGGCTATTGCCAATGTTGCCGCAGAAGTTGACTTGGCAAAACATTGGTCGTTTACGCTTCCTGTCTATTATTCGGCTTGGGACTACTTCAAATCAACTATCAAGTTCCGCACATTTGCCCTGCAACCTGAATTCCGCTATTGGCTGTCGGAAGAGAATGACGGAT
>JBGVEC010000121.1:0-6827 GCA_045119815.1 Paludibacteraceae bacterium
GACACATACCGAGCACGAGAGCGAATACTGGGTTCTCGCGCAAGATACCGTTCAATACGGTGTTTAATGCTTTATTTTTCATTGTTGGCCTCCTTCCTCTGTTGTTAATTGCGTTGCACCGCTCGTTGCCTCGATTGGCATAGGTTGTTGTGCGATACCGTTGTATGCTTTCACTACTACTTCAAGGAACGCGCGCGAGGTGATGGTTGATGCAGTGATAGCATCTACATCGCCACCGTCTTTGCTTACGCTGAAGTTGGTAGTAGCAGGATTCTTACCAAGAATGTTGGATTTTGGTTTGTCTGGGTTGCAGAACCATGTGCTCATTAGTGCACCTAGACCTGGGGTCTCTGCTTGCTCCAATACCACATAGCGAACCACATCGCCTACACTATTGAAACCAACCATCAAGCGGAAAGTGCCGCCGAATGGCATGTTTTGGTTACCCTCGGTGCTTGCCTCTACGGCAGTACCGATCCACTCTTCGCCTACATACGCTTTGTAGAGGGTCACGCCATTGCTCTGTTCTGCCTCAGCAATACGGATATCGCCTTCAACCTCAGGAAGCACTTGCATGATAGCGCTTTGTTGCTTCTCAGTCATTGCCGCAGCGATAGGGTCTTTGGTCAGCATATATACGCCAGCCAAAGCAGCCGCAGCCACCAACGCGATGAGCGTCAGCGAAAGCAACATATTCTTAAATGAACTTTGTAATTTTGCCATAATACTTTTACTTTATAAACAAAAATTTTTCAAAATTAAACCATAAATTACTAGATATTTTGCACTACCAAAATTATAGTATATTAAAGTATATTATCCAAAATTATTTTTGACTAATTGTTTATAATAAACTGCAATTTGTAGATAGAATAATTTTTGTTAATTTTCGGATAATTTTCTATAATTTTTGTTTTATTGAATTTTACTTCCGTTTCTCGCCAAAGCGTTTTGGACGAATCAAGTTCAACAATGGAACGCACGCGTTCATAATCAGGATAGCAAACGACATACCCTCAGGGTATGCGCCCCATGTACGAATCACCATCACGATAAGACCGATGCCGATACCGAAGATGATCTTACCCAAGTTGCTCATTGGAGAGGTCACATAGTCTGTAGCCATGAACCATGCACCCAACATCATACCACCGGTGCAGAGGCTGAGCATTACATACTCACCTGTGCAAACGCTCTCTGGCAACATACCTGCCCAACCAGTCACCGCAGCAAACAATGCCACAGTAGCCAAGATACTTACTGGGATATGCCATGTGATCACGCGAGTAATCACGAGGAAAACACCGCCTGCGAGAAGGAGCAATGCGCTCACCTCGCCAAGACTACCGCCCATCTTACCGATAAGGATATCCCACATCTCTGGCACAGCGCTCATCATGCTATCGCTGCCCGTGAGAGCCACTTTCATGGCTGCAAGAGGAGTGGCACCAGTAGTAGCATCCACATAAGAGGTAGCAAAACCTTGTGGTACTGGCCATGTGGTCATCTGAGCAGGGAAAGAGATCAAGAGGAACACACGACCTACGAGAGCAGGGTTGAAGATGTTTTGTCCCAATCCACCAAAGCTCATTTTTGCTACGCCGATAGCCACCAAGGCACCGATGATAACAATCCACCAAGGCAAGTTGCTGGGCAAGTTGAATGCCAACAACAGACCGGTCAATACGGCAGAGAGGTCGCCGATAGTGGATTTTTGTTTCAATAGATATTTCGCAATCAGCCACTCAAACAGCACGCAGGCTGCTACGCTGATAGCAGTGGTGATGAGGGCACCCCAACCAAATTGCCATACGCTGACTGCGTAAGCTGGCAAAAGGGCGATAATCACCAACAGCATATTTTTCCGCACGCTATCACCGCTATGGAAGTGAGGTGCTGGAGATACTATAAATGGTTTCATATTTTCTAGCCTTTAAACTCTAAACTTTAAACTCTAAACTACTTATTCGCTGCTTGACGAGCACGAATAAGTCCTCCTACTTTCGCTTTACCCATGCGCACGTAGTCAAGCAATGGCAAGTGACTTGGGCAGGTGAATTGGCAACAACCGCACTCGATGCAGTCCATGATGTTGTGATCCTCCATCTCATCCCACATGCTGTGCCATGCTTGTTTGCTAAGGAGCCATGGTTCGAGACCCATTGGACAAGCGCCTACGCACTTACCACAGCGAACGCAGTTGGTGATCTCCTCACGCATACTCTCTGCTTCTGGCAAGAACAGCAGACCGCTCACGCGCTTGTTACTAGGCATATCGATATTGCTCATCGCGCGACCCATCATAGGACCACCGCCAATGACTTTACCTGTATCTTCTGGCACGCCGCCTGCAAGAGCTACCACCTCGGTCAATGGTGTACCGAAACGCACATCGTAGTTGCCTGGTTTAGCCAAACTCTTACCTGTCACGGTCATCACGCGAGAGATGAGTGGTTTATTCTTTTGCACAGCCTCATATACGGCATAGATCGTTGCCACGTTATCTACCACAGCGCCTACCTCAATTGGCAGAGCACCACTTGGTACTTGGCGACGGATACATGCGTCAATGAGTTGTTTCTCACCACCTTGTGGGTATTTCAGTTTCAATGCCTTCACCTCAATGCCGAGCACCTTGCTTGCAAGAGCAGTCATATGCTGGATGGCGTCTGGTTTGTTGGCTTCGATACCGATAATCGCTTTTTGGATATTTAGCGCACGCATGAGAAGTTGGATACCGATGATGATCTCCTCGCCCTTCTCGAGCATGAGTTGGTGGTCGCAAGTCAAGTATGGCTCGCACTCTACACCGTTGACGATGAGCACCTCTGCGGTCTTACCTGGAGGTGGCATGAGTTTTACGTGAGTTGGGAAACATGCACCACCCAAACCTACGATACCTGCCTCTTGCACCTTGTCGATGATGGCTTTTGGTTCGTAATCCAATTTGCGAACGAGTTCTGTGCTGCGATCGATTGTCTCGAGCCACTCGTCGCCCTCCACATCCATGAAGATGGCTGGCATTTTCATGCCCCATGCGTCGATGGTAGTATCAATCTTGGTGATAGTACCGCTGAAAGGTGCGTGGATATTTGCACTCACGAAGCCACCTGCCTTGGCGATCAACTCACCAACTTTCACTTTCTGTCCTTTCTCTACGACTGCTTGCGCTGGAGCACCGATATGTTGCACCAATGGGATGATTGCCTTCGCTGGCAATGGACAAGCTGTAATCGGTTGATGTACAGAATATTGCTTATTGTCATGTGGATGAACTCCACCTATACGGAATGTACTTTTCATGCCTTTGCCTCCTCTGTTTTCTCGCCTTTAACCTCTAACCTTTCACCTTTAACTTCAGTTACTACTGGCGCAGCCTTTGGCGCTGCAGGCGCAGTTTTCACCTCTCCGTTTTCAGTTTTCACCTTCCTTGGTGGGAAGTTCACAGCATGGATAGCACCTGTTGGGCACGCATCTTCGCACTTACGGCACAAGCGGCACTTGTTGTAGTCAATGTATGCCAAGTTGTTCTCGATGACGATTGCATCAAACTCGCACACTTTTTGACACTTGCTGCAACCGATACAAGCATTGGTACATGCCTTGCGTGCTACAGCGCCCTTGTCTTTGTTCACACACATCACTACCATGCGACGGCTCTTAGGACCTTTCTTGCGCAACTCAATAATGTTTCTTGGACATGCGCTAACGCACTTGCCGCAGCTGGTACACTTCTCGTCATCCACCTCTGGCAAACCAGTCTCTGGGTTCATGTGGATAGCGTCAAACTCGCAAGCTGCCACACAGTCGCCACAACCCAAGCATCCAAACGGACAAGCCGTCTCACCCACATAGCAGTTATGCAGGATTTGGCAACTCTTAGCACCATCGTAAATGCTCGTTTTTGGTCGTGCTTCGCACGTACCGTTGCAGCGAACAACTGCTACTTTGGGGTCAATGTTTCCGACCGCCATTCCTAGGATCTCACCTACTGTCTTCATCGTAGGTGCACCGCCTACAGGGCAGAGAAGTCCATCGAGCGTCTTGGCTTTTACGCAGCCTTCGGCAAAAGCACGACAGCCAGCAAAACCGCAACCACCGCAGTTGGCGCCAGGCAACGCCTCTTGTACCTCATCGATACGTGGATCTTCTTCTACCTTGAACTTTTGAGCCACGAGATACAGCAGTACGGCTGCTACCAATCCCGTCACGCCCAAAACGGCTAAAGAAATCAGAATTAAATTCATTGTGTTTTTATAATTTTGTTAGTTATTTTTCTTCCTTGCAGTAAAACTGAACTCTTTTTGCAGTTTGTCTTTGAACATGCCTAGCACGAGGTAGTAGAGCGCCATGGCGCAGAGTGCTACTGTACCAAGCACTGCTTCTCTCTTTGCCTCGTCGCCTAATAGCCCTGTCGCCCCATCGCCAATAGCCAATAGCCCATTGCCTACAAACATCACCGCCAGCATCACAAAGAACGGCAACAAATACGCCAACACCACCGCCTTCCAACCCATTTTCTGCTGCACCATCACTTCCACGGTATCGCCAACATGGTAGGATTGTGTAGAATTGTTTTCCGTTTTCACCTTTCCGTTTTCACCTAAAAGTACGACCGTCATTTCCTTCTCCACACTCTCTGCGCTGGCGCACATGCCCTTGGCTTTGCATGCTGCACATGCGCTCGTCTGCACGATGCGCACGAGAGCGGTGCCGTCCTCATTCAACGCGATTATTATGCCGTCATGTTTGATCATTTCTCTTTTGCTTTGCAAAAAACGCGCAAAGGTACAAAAAAATACGCACATACACAAGTGTTTTGAGCGAAAATTTATTTTCAGGTAAAAAAACGCTTGTGTATGGGCTGCATCGTGCGATCGTAATTTCGGGGGAATGTTGGAAAATTCGTTCGAGCATAGCGAGATAAGAATTGCCTTCCAACAGGCGGCGTCCGAAGGTACAATAAAAAATGCATATACGTAAGCACATAAACTCTTTTTACAAAAAAAGTGGAAAAGTCTGCAATTTTTGCTTTCTTTTCCACTATACACACAATATATAGAACGCTCAATATGCCTTTATGGACAAACGGGACGTACCGAGAATCCATAGCATCGGTCTGTAAAACTAACCAACAAATAGGGACTACTAACTTTCACATAAAAGGCGTACTCTGATTTTTCTTTTATGCGCGTAGTTGACCATAAGTACGCTGCACTACCAACTTCTTCAAGCTGTTGTCCAACTTTTTTTCCAGAAGCGGGCACAAAAATGCTACAACCATTGATTGTGCTCGTTATTCTATATCCTGGTATGCCATTTTGGGTGCAGAATGCTAGTGTACTATTATCTCTTAAATCACATAGTTCGTCCTCGTCTGGCATTCGCCAATTGCCTCCCCAATTTATATGTGCAACATCATCTGAAGGATCAAGTGTCATTTTGAAGTCATGGACTCCTCCTTGATGCCAATAGTCATTATACTTGAGGAAGGTTTTTGTTGTGCTGTCATAGTACTTGTGCGTTGTCCAATCATATATGGATTTTGTCTCTATTTCTCCCCAAGCATAGTATCCACCATATTCTTCTGGTGCATTTGCGCCCACATTGTATGTTGCCCACTTAACAGATAAACCCATATCTACATACTCGTAGCCATTATGGTATGTTCTGACTCTTGTGGTAAAGCATAAATCCTCTCCATAGGTTATCCCTTTTTCGTTTTGGGCGTATGATCGGATGTAATATTTTGTTCCTTCTTGCAGATTGACAATATTACACGAGAAGGAATCTACACTGTTTTCGCATATAAGTTTGATATTTTCGATTGTTGGGTTAGGGGTTGCTGAATAGCAAAAACCTCGTTCGGTAATTGGGAAACCGCCATCTGCTGCAATTCGTCCGTAAACAATAGCACTATTGAGTGTAATCATATCTACCTTCAAAGTAGATACTGTTGGAATAGAACCTTTTAAAGTCTTAAAAACGGACACAGTATCAAACTCTATCGCAGACCAAGTATTACAAATGCGATAACGGACATAGTATGTCATATCATCTTCTAATTCTCGTATCGTATCGCTAAAAGTGCCTTCAAGTAACTGATTAAGACGAACTATATTAAAAAATTAACAAAAAAAGTATATTTTTATGCAATAGATGATACAAAACCATCTACATATGGTTGATTTTTAGTAACCACAGCGAACGCTTGACGGATCAGTTTGTTAGCGACTGCAACAACTGCTGCTTTACCTGATTTACCATTAGCTCGCAAACGTTCATAAGTTTCTTTACATGCCGCATTATACTTTGTGCAATTACATGCTACAAGATATAATTGACTACGTAGATAAGAATCTCCATTGCGATTAATGTGACCTTTGACATTTACTGATGTACCCGATTGTTGGTAGGTAGGGCAGAGCCCCAAATAGCGGGAAATCTGCTTAGCATTGCTAAAGTAAGTAAAGCCTCCAGTAGCCACAATAAGTGCTGATGCAAGAGTTTTTCCAATACCCTTAATGGATGTTAATAACTCCATCTGACGCTTATACTCTTTGTTAGACAGATGAGTAATCTCATCTTCTAACTCGGCAATTTGGCGCTCTAAAAACTTGATTGTTTTCTCTACAGCACGCTTGCTAGCGCCATCTTGTTTTGGTAAGACTGCAAGTGATTGCTGAAGATTTTTAGTAGCAACTAGATGCTTCTTTAGTTGGCGCAAAACAGTACGTTTTTGCTTTAGCAAAAGAATGCTCTCTGCCGGTATCTTGTATGGCTCTGGAGTCATTTTCTCGCCATACATTGCAATGAGCTTAGCATCT
>JBGVEC010000122.1:0-1727 GCA_045119815.1 Paludibacteraceae bacterium
GGTTACACTTACAATTTCCTTTGTCGGATAGTTGGAAAAGCGGTGCTTCACTCTTTCGGGTAATGTGCAGAACACATTATATCCTGCTGTAATACCGCAAAACCTTCTTACCTTTTCTCTCGCTTCTTGCTCTGAATTGGCAGTTATCTCATACTCTCCCGATATGATAAATTGTACATTGACTTTATATGTGTCCATAGCCATACGATTAAAATTCAACTATTAAAATCCGATGTTCCATAAGTTTTGAGGGGTCGCTTACCTTTCGCTGTTTCAGCCAAAAATGGTGCTTGCCAAAGCCATAGGCGAACATACCTTTCAGACTTGTATTCTTGTGGAAATGGTCTATCACTTCTCGGAGTTCCTTTTCATCCCTTGTCAATACAATTGCATTGACAAGGTTGATGAACAAGGTTGGTATTTGGTCATACCATACATTGATTAAATTCTCTATCTTCACTTCCATAACGATATTGTTTTGGGTTATTACTTATGCAGCCATCCGCTTGCGGATTAGTTTCATATTCTTGTTTACAAGGTTTACGATGCGGTCGTGGTGTTCGGTATTCTTGTTACATACACCTCTACTCTGAACGACCTTCATTGATTTGAGCGAAATTTCAATCGTTTCAATGCGTTTGCCGTCAATGGTTGCCGAAAGGATAAGGGAGTCTGCTTTCAGATAGTATGCGTTGGAGAATACGCAATGGTGCATTGCCACTCCTTCCTCTGCAAACTCGCTTACACTCTCCAACACTCGTACTTGGATTGTACCATCGGTAAAGAATATACCGAAGAACTTGCCTTTGAGTTCACGATACTTTTTCTCGTTCTCAATGGCTTTTGCTCGTGCTTTCGCCAACTCCTCACGTTCCCTTTGCTCGTTCTTCTTGCGTACCAATCGGTCGTGTTCCGCTTTGAGGTCTGTCGGGCATACATATTTCGGGCTATTGGTGTCCTTACCGAAATGTCGGAGTAGGTCTATATAATCTCTCCACATAGATGCATCGGTGATGGTGTAGCCATTACGGATACAGATTTTAATGCTTGCCCAATAGTCCTCCAACTTGAAATTAGAGTTGATGGAGTAACGCAACAATGCTATCTGACCGGCTTTCAACAGGGTTTCTTGCTTGTTGTTTTTAAGGATAGCCGTAAAGAGGTCAAAAGGCGAAAGGTTATGCAGACTGCCATTAAAGCCGTTGCGTTTCAGTTCGGGAATGATACGCATTTTAGGATAGGTGCAATATGGATTGATGTCGTATGCTCGGTGTTGATTGTTGGTGCGTATCTCCATATCGCTGTACAAGTTCCAAACATCATAGTAGAAGATACTCATACAACGCAGTCGGGCAATGGTCTCGGTTTTGCCATTGGGTGCAATCCACCTTTGCACAACCTCCTTGATGGAGTATTCTGCCGATTGTCCGACCTTGCGGTACATCTTTGTACTGAAGTAACGGAGTACCTGGTACTGCTTGCAATTGGTGATAATGCAGAAGTATTCCATTTCTCTGAACACTCTCTTTCGGGTATCCAACATTTCCAACTGCTTGCCACAATGAGGACAAGTACAACCGCAAATGCTCTCCGCCAAATGGTGCTCACTCTTCCATTGGTGTCCACACTCCAAACAAGTGATGATACCTTTCTTTGTTCTGTGTGCATAGTGCTTGAAACAATGTTCAAATGCGTATGCTCGTTGTGCCTTTGATAACTTGGGCAAT
>JBGVEC010000123.1:0-14766 GCA_045119815.1 Paludibacteraceae bacterium
TTCCAACACCTATTGCAACCTATAGTACTCATGCGGAGCGTTGCCAAAATGTAGTGACCTTTGAGAACCATTCGTGCATATATTTGCAAAATATGGTGACAGATATCTTTGAACCTACTACCGAACCTGTTACATCCCTTATTTGGGATTTTGGTGATGGTACGATAGAGAGTACTAAATCAACTAAGATTGGTAGCACGATTCAGCATGTTTATCCTCCAGAAGGTGGTAGATATGTTGTAAAACTAACGGCTGGTATTAGTAACGATGCTTGTCAGGTAACTGACTCATTCACGATTACTCTTCCAGATCTATCAACTCCTGTAACAGAGGTGGTAGAGAATGTGTGCCGTGCTAATTATCCTTTTGGATTCCCATATGGAGGTATATGGCTCAAAGAGGATATTGATACTACTTTCACATTGACAGCCAAGAGCACGGGTTGTGATAGTCTATGTCATCTCCAACTCAAGTTCCATGATGTGATGCGAGTGGAGTTGTATGATACCATTTGTGAGAATGGGTCTGTTATGTTCTTTAATAGAGAACTTACTACGGCAGGTCTTTATGTAGATACCCTTGTGGGCGCATTGGGTTGTGATAGTATCGTATCGTTGGATCTCGCTGTAGAACCAATGCTCTCTATTGGATTGCAGGATTCGATGCTCGTCTGCATAGATAATAAGTATTTCGAACTGCCATATGAGATTTACCAAGGTCGTATGGATAGCATTGTTGTGACTTTTGATTCTGTGGGGACTCAATCCGGTTTCTTGTCAAGATATACTTTTGATACAGAGGAGATACCAACCATTACTTTCCCAGACACCGTTGTACCTCAGTTCTACTCTTTAGTAGTATCTTATATGAATCCATACTGTCAAATCGCATCTGATACGATTAGTCTTGAGATGGCTTATTCAGCTGCGATAGCCAAGGTAAAAACCAATTTGTTGGCCATCACTAATGAGGAATATAATGGCGGTTACGTCTTTAATGCTGTACAATGGTATAGGGATGGTCTGCTTATTCCAGGTGCTATTGATTATAATCTTGCGGTTACGGATGCAGATATAGGTCATGAGTTTACCGTAAGTTTGCTTCGTGAGGGCGATTCTATAGCGGTCAGCAGTTGTCCTATTATATACACACCCCCTCATTATGCGACGACAGCGCCTTCAGCTATGAGTTGGCCGTTGGATGTATATAACGCATTTGGTGTGCACCTAGGTAAAATGAACTTGTCAGAGTTTATGAATCTTCCTTCGGGTATTTATTTGTTATCAGATGAAAAGAATGCTATTAAAGTCATATTATAAAATATTATTGCTTGCGAGTATGTGCTGCACCTCATTGTGGCTTAATGCACAAGAAGGGGTATATGTATCTAGCAGTAGACCAAGTTCATATCTAGGGTTGTCGATTGCTGGTGGCGAGGCCAATCGTATTGCTACTAAAACTAGTCCTGTGAATAACCAATCAGGTTGGGTGGCTGATATTTCTTGCTATTATGAGTTCCACCACCGTTCTTGGCTTTGGGGTATAGGATTGGGTTTGGCGTTTGATAATGTCAACGATACAGTGGCTACGTTTACCGACTCGTTTTTGAGAAACGATATAGATGGTGAGATGGTAGATTATCAGTATGTATATACATCTTATCGTGAGTGCCAACGAATGATGAATGTCACTATACCTATCTATGTGGGTGTGAATATCAATCATATCTATGCCATATTAGGCGCACGTATAGATATTCCGATGGAGACTCGATATGATGTTGATGCAACGATGTACACTCAGGGTGTTTATCCATGGTCTATCACGCCAGTGGCTTCTAAAGGAATTAATGATTTCTCTTCTCTTGGGTTCTATCGTGAACAACCATATACCTATTCGAATGAATACGAGGGATATATGCATATCACTCCTTTTGCAGAAGTGGGATATGAGTTCTTGACCACTAGCAAGATTAATATGCGCGCGGGAGCGTATGTGGCTTATGCTATTCCTGTGATAAAATCGGAGAAGGTGGCATTGGCGGACTATTCTGCTGTCAACACTAATCCCCATACACAGACCTTAGAGAACTTGAAAGAGAAGATTAGTTGGAATCCACTTGCTTTATCAGATAAATATACCTCTCTACCATATAAATTAGAAGTAGGCGTGAAGTTGTCGGTACAATTTAATGTTACGGTTAGGGGAGGAAAATGTATGTGTGAAGAATAGTTAGTCTGTATAGATTAAGGTTAACTTATTATTTATTAACAATTTAATTATTAACATTATGAGAAAAAAATGTCTCCTTTTTCTACTCTGTATGATGACTACAGTAGTAGCTCTCGCAGGCAAAGAGTCTCAGTACATCCTCTATGAGGGTTTTGAGGACGATACAGTGCCCGCGAATTGGACGCAAGAGTACGGCTCAGGTATGCAAGAATCTTGGGCGGTAGAGCAGTCTGGAGCGTCCTTGTATCCCGAGAAAGCATTCAAGGGAAATGGCTTAGTGGCGTTGCGAAACACCACCGGACAGACACAACATTTCAAGACCAAATTGGTTACCCCAGTTATTAACTTAACTGATGTGTTCCAACCTATTTTGGTTTTCTCTCATGCGCAAATGCAGTATGCGGGTGACGTAGATGCATTGGTGGTTTACTACCGTACTTCTGAAAGTGCTAAGTGGGTACAAGTTGGTATGTACGAGAACAAGACTTTGGGTTGGAAAACCGACACCATCGTTTTGACTGCTCCTACTGCCACTTATCAACTCGCTTTCGAAGGCGTAGATAAGATGGGTCGTGGTATCGCTTTGGATGATATTATTGTTCGTCCAATGCCTACATGTGATGATCCAAGTAATATCTCTGCGGATGGTTTGACCGTTAATAGTGCGACTCTTCGTTGGAATGGCTCTTTGGATACGGATAGTTTCCGAATTGTGCTTACTACCACCATGCAGACCGATGTGCCTAATTTCACAGATGTGGTGAAAGACGAGTTTGTGGTAGCAGACTTTGAGTGGCAAGTTGATGGTCTGGAGCGTAATACACGCCACTATGTGTATATGCAAGCGTATTGTGGTAGTTCTGAGTCTGAGTGGGCATATGCTACATTTACCACTAAGAACTTGGTAGATCTCCCATACAGTGAGACATTTGATATGCCTTACGCACAAAGTACTGTTTCTGCTGTGGCTTATTGGACACATGGAACCAGTATTCTTAAAGAGGATGGTGAGATGGCTCTATTGCCTTATGTCAACCAAAACACACAGAATACTAGTTGGTATGACTATTCTTATTCTAAGACAACTGCGCTTATTTTCGGTGGTTCTACTTCTATCGGAACAGTAATTCCTGCTGGACACTACGTATATGCTGCAACTCCTGAGATCAATACTGCTAGTGTTTCTACTTTGCAAGCTACTTTCTGGGGTACTTGTTTCAGGTATGTAACCGAGGATTGTGTGAACGGACTTATCGTGGGTGTGATGACCGACCCTGCGGACTTTACTACTTTTGTACCAGTTGATACTGTATATGCTAAGCAGTTGAGAGCGCATGAGCAATTTACCGTATTCTTTAATAACTACAAAGGTGAGGGTAAATACATTGCTTTTGCTTCTAACTTCTATGAGAAAACCAATCTTTTCTTCTTGGATGATGTAGTGATTGAGCAACAAGGCGATTTAAAACCAATCACCGACGTAGCTATTAGTAATTATCGTGGTGCAGGTTTTGATGTTAATGCTAATCTCAATGGCAATGCACAAGTACAATTGATTATCACTCGTGATACATTGGATGCTGTCAAGGGTACAGTATTCCTTGATCCACTAGTATTGCCTGCTGATTATGTACTTGTTAATGAAACATTGTCTGCAAGCCAATTACCATACTCTGTTAATCTTCCTCAAAACGGTCGCTTTGTACAGGTATATATGCGTGCTACTGATGGTACCAACTATGGTAGCTACACAGTGCCAACCAAGGTGCTTGTTCCAATGAAGATGACCGAGGATATTTTGCTTACTCTTGAAGTGAAAGAGGGTCTTGATGTATGGACTCCAAAGATGGTGAAAAACTTCTCTAACGATACCTACACCTATCCTTTCCCATACGAGATTATTTCTACACCTCAAAACTTCTACGATAATATTGCTAAATATCCATATGCATATGTAGGTACTATGGGTAATGGTCATGAGTCATGTGGTCGTATTCAACTTGGTAAATACCAATCTGTTGAAGATGCTACCCAAGAAGTTGTTTATGAGCAACCAGTAGGTGACTATATTGCATTGCCAGAGGTGGATAACTTGGATGATATTTACCTCAGCTTCTATATGCTTGCTTATAACAATGAGCATGTTAGTCGTGTAGCAGTTGGTATGATGACTGATCCTTTTGATCCTACTACATTTGATACCATTTCTATCTTTGAGGAGAATGAAGCTAAGTGGCAACCATTTACCGCTACTTTTGATGGTTATCAAGGCAAGGGTAGATTCCCTGCAATTATGGCATTGACTGCTGACAATAAGGGTGCTGCTGGTTCAACAGGAGGTTTTGGTGGTAACTTCCACTGGTACAACTTGTCATATCAGTATGTAGATGACATTGTTTTGGCAAAGCGCCCTAGTTGTATGGTTCCTTCTAACATCATGGCAGAGGCTACTGATTCTGAGCTCAAAATCTCATGGGCAGCCAACGGTATGACTCAGTGGGTAGTTAATATCTATGCAGATGAAGCTGCTACTGTCAAACTTGATTCTGCGGTTGTCACAGCTCCTACATGTACATTCAAGGCTAAACCTCATACCACTTATTATTATGGTGTTTCTGCTATTTGCGGTGAGGAACTTACCGAAGCATATATCTACAAAGTAACAACTACTTGTGCTCCAACCGAGATTTTGCCTTATATTGAGGACTTTGAGAGTTGGGAAGGTGGTGTGATGAATACTGTTACCGAACCTCTCTGCTGGGTAATCCCAAGATATGGTGACAATAGTGGTTACTATCCTTATGTAGATGCTTCCAATAATGCAAGTCGCGTACATTCAGGTAAAGCTGCTTGGGCTTCTTATTCATCAAGCGTGACTAAGCCTACTCAAGACCTTTATGCAGCTCTGCCATTGATGAATGACACACTTCAAGAGTTGCAAATCAAGTTCTATGCTAAACCTGCTGGTGTTGCATACGTAGGCGATATCTTGTATGTAGGTGCAATGTCAGATCCTAATGATATTGCTACATTTGATACCGTGGCTGCTGTAACATTGGGTACTGATCAATATACCGACTACCTTGTTACATTTGATAAATACGAGGGTGATGGTCAATACATTGCTTTCATGATTCCTGCAGAGAAATACAATCATGGTATCTATATTGATGATATTATGGTGGATTACATCTCTGATTGTGCCAAGGTTTATGGCGTAGAAGCTCGTAATATGAGTACATCTGGCGCTTCTATCTATTGGACTAAGGGTAATGCTAGCGAGTGGGAAGTATTGCTTGCTACCGAAACCATGACTCTGGGTTCTATCGTAGAGGTAGATAGCACGAAGGTATTGGCTCTTGAGAAGACAACTAGCATGCCATATCTACTAACTTCTTGCCCAACTCCTAATACTTCATATTACGTGTACGTACGCGCTATTTGCGATGAGAACAACAAGGGCGAGTGGTCTAATCCATGTGCTTTTGAGACAACCTGTGAGGCTGTTTCTGCTGGTGACTTTGGCGTAGAGCAATTTGCTGCTGCTACTGCAATTGATTGTTGGACAGTAGGTATGCGTGATGGTGCTACCTCTAGCAATGCTCCTAAGGTTACTTCAGGTAAGTTGGTAATCTCTAATACTGCTGCTACGGATGGTGCTTATGCTATTATGCCTACTTTGGATATTGACAGTATCAATCGTCTCCAAATTAGTTTCGATGCACACGGTGGTACAGGTGCTGCGTATTTGCGCGAGTTGACCGTAGGTGTGATCACCAACCCATCAGACCTTTCTACATTCGTTAAGATGGTGACATTGAGCTTGCCTCTTGTATCATCTAACTCTGCTAATGGCGACCACTACACGGTACGTTTCAACGATTACGTAGGTGACTACAATGGTTACTATGGCAAACGTATCATGTTCCTTTCTGAGTCAGGTAGTTTGCAAAACTATATCTACCTTGACAATCTTAGCATTGATACCATCGGTACTTGTATTGAGCCATTGCAAGTGACTGCACTTGAGGCTAACACCAATGACTTGACCATCGGTTGGGAGAAATTGCCAAGTAATAAGTACCAAGTTCAACTTCTTGATGAGGCTCAAACAACTGTCCTTGTAGATACTATCCTAACAGATACTACTGCTATCAAGGTTGAGGGACTTACCATGTTGACTTCTTACTATGCTCAAGTTCGTCAAATCTGTTCTGAGGCAGACACCAGTATCTGGTCTACTCCTGCTTTGGTACAAACCGTTTGCCCTGCACAATATCCATTGCCATATAGCGAGAACTTCGATGGTTATGCTAATAGTACTACTTCTATCAAGTATCAACCTGAGTGCTGGGATGTAATGCATAACTATACGGGTACTACTGTAGCTAATACACCTTGTGTATATGGTAGTGCAAAAGCTGGAAGCAGCGGATTTGGTTATAATATCTTTAGCTCAACTAGCCAATATGCATACATTGTATTGCCTAAGCTAGAAGGTAAGATTGGCGAGTTGATGATGTCATTTGACTATCGTAGCAACAACTCTGGCAACGATCAATACTTCCTCATCTGTGCGGCTACTGATGTTACCTGCGTAGATAGTATTGAGGCAACTATGACTGTTATTGATACAGTTAATATGCCAGCTTACAAAGATCCTAACAAGGTATGGTACTACTACTCTGGTGCTCTCTCTGCTTATGAAGGCGAAGGTGGCAATCTCGTATTGGTGGCTAAGGGTGTAAGCCAAAAGACATTCATCGATAACATCCTTATTGAGAAAGCTCCTACTTGCTTCCGTCCTATCGGTTTGACCGCTGGTGAGGTAACCAAGACTTCTGTAGAACTCTCTTGGACACCAATGGGTAAAGAGACTGCTTGGGATGTTCAATGTGTGAATCTGGCTACTGGTGATACCACTATCACTACTGTTAATGCTACTCCTACTACAATCACTGGCTTGCAACATAGTACTGACTATGAGTTCAATGTTCGTGCTAATTGCGGTAGCGGTGATGCTTCTGACTGGAGTACTACTCCTGTTGCGGTAACAACCGTTTATTTCGTAGAGTTGGCAGATGCTAAGTGGAACTTTGATAATCCTGCTACCTATGCACAAAGTCCATATAGCACCGCTGCACAATACAAGGTGGAGAAAGGTTGGACAGTAGGTAACGATAAGAGTACTTCTATTGCTTACACTCCATACACTATGTTTAATAGTGCAACAGAGCGCTATGCTAAATCTGATAGTGTGGCAATGAGAATGTATTCATCTGTTTCAAGTTCTACTTTCTACAACGCAATCTATGCATCATTGCCAGAGATCAATGCTGACCTCAACGAGTTGCAAATTCGTTTCCAAGGACGTGGTGTAAGTACAGTTCCTAGCAAAGTGAACGCTGCGGATAGTATCTACAAGAAAGTTACTACATCTGCGCTTATCTCTGAGATCAAGATTGGTACTACAGAGAAAGCTGGCGATCTCTCTACCTTCGAACTTATTACCGAGTATCGTTTCAACAATGTAACTGACCTCAAGACTCCTGTAGAGGGAAGCCACTGGGAAGAAGTGATCGTGCCTCTCTATGGTGCGAAAGGTAAGTATATTACCCTCATGATGGATGAAGATACCACAAGTATCGCATACATTGATGACGTAGTAGTAGAAGTGGTTTCTGCTTGTCCAATACCTAACTTCGTGAAGGCAGATGTGGTAAAACACAACACCGTTACCTTCTCTTGGAAGTCTAATATGACTCAATGGGAGGTTCAAATCACAGAGCAAGGTAAGGATAGTATCGTAGATCAAGATACTGTGAATGAGGCTACATGGACATCTACCAAGGTAGAGCCATATACTTACTATCAATTCAAGGTACGTACCGTTGGTGCAAATGGCGAAGTTTCTGATTGGAGAACCTATAATTTCCAAACACCTTGTGTGCCAGTGGCTCAATACGAGGACTACGTATACAACTTTGAAACCAACTTGTACAATGTATATGAGAAAGGATCTACTATCTACGAATTGCCAGAGTGCTGGGTAGAGGGTAAACTGACAACGGGTGTGGCAGCACAACCTTCTTACACCAACCGAGTAATGTACAATACCTCTGCTATCCAATATTCTCGCAACCGTGATGGTGATAATCTTAAGAATGCTGCATTGCGTTTGTATAACTATTCTTCTACTTATACAGATTCTTATGTAATCTTGCCAGAAGTAAGCTTCAAGGTGGATAGCATGAATCTCCGTTTCTGGGCTCGTGCAGCTGCCTTCCAAACAGCTACCAACACCAATGCTAACCGATTGAATGCTGCTAATAGCAACTATCAAAAGTCTATCATGATTGGTGCTGTGGCTAATCTAGATGATATCAGCACATTCGTTCCGCTGGATACCTTTACTTATTCACAGTCTTGGACTTCTAATAAGGAGGTATTCACAACCAAAGACCCATCTGGTAATGATTATTGGGAAGAGGTTATTATTCCTTTGAAGGAGTATCAAGGCAAGGGTAATATCATGATTCTTTACCCAGGCAATGGTAAGACCTCTTACATGTATATTGATGACTTGGAGATTATTCCTGGTGAATTCTGTATCTCAGCATCTAACTTGGTGGCTACTAATGTTACATCTACCTCTGCAACCCTCAACTGGAAGGTGGTAGGTAATGACAGTGTAGCTCTTCAAGTGGCTACCAGTGTTGAGTTTACAGCAGAAAGCTTAGTACTTGATACAATCTTGGATGAGGCTAATGGTCAATACCAATTGGCTAACCTTGATCCTAGCACAACTTACTATTATCAAGTACAACATCTCTGCTCTGCTGAGCAAAGTGCTGACTGGACTATCTCAAGCTTCAATACCTTGTATGCAGTTCGCTTCTTTGAGAACTTCTCTAAGACTCAACTTCGTCCAGATAACTGGGCACGTGCAAAAGACCTCCCAGAGGATATCTTCAATGGTAAGAAGTTCAACTACAATGATGATAACATCTCTGCCAACTGGTATCGCACCACAGAATGTGTCTTTGCTCCTGCAGCTATGCGTACATACACAGCTAAGAGCTACACTAATACAGAGAATCACTGGTTGTTGACTCCTGTTATTGACCTCACTTACACCGATACACTCAACACCTTGATGCTTTCATTGCAATTAGGTTTGTCTAGCAACGAGAGTGCTGATGTTAAACCTAATCCAACAGCTGCTGGCGATAAGTTCCTTGTTGCTGTATCTGTGGATGGTGGTGCAACTTGGAGTGCGGAGAACACCTTCTGGTGGTCTGATGTGAAGGAGGATAATCCTGTTTATGCTTACTCACAAATCACCTACGAGGGTAAGACCTTTGCGGTAGATATGTCTAAGTATATAGGTAAGAAAGTTCAGTTAGGTTTTGTTAGCTACTCAGATAAGACTAAGTCTAATAACTATATCTACTTGGCTAACGTTTCTATCAATGGTGCAGAGATCGATAAGTACGCTTCAACAATCTGTCAATGGACCGATTATGAGGATGAAACCTTCTTGATTGATGCATATGAGCTTGTAACAGGTGAAACTACTGTTTATGAAAACTATGTACAAGCTGCAGATGTTGATAAGTATACTACTTTGACTCTCTCTGTTGACAATGCAGTTACTACTACCTTCGAGGCTACTATCTGCGAGGGTGAGGATTACAAACTTGACAACTTTGATATCACCGCTGCTACCGCATCTGGCGTTTATAAGCAAAAACTCCAAGGTGCTAATACTTGTGACTCTATCGTAGTGCTCAACTTGACTGTTAACCCACGTATTTACAATACGACTACCCAATCTATCTGCCAAGGTGACTACTTTGAGTTTAATGGTGTGAAGTATTATACCAATACTGTTCAGACCGATACGCTCACCTCTGTTGTTACAGGTTGCGATAGTATCGTTACACTCTACCTCACTGTTAATGCTATGCTTGAGGGTGTAGAAGAGGCTCACCTCTGCCCTGGCGACTATGTAGAGTTTGGTAAGTTCGGTCAAATCACTGAGGCTGGTACTTATGTAGATACTGTTAAGAACGCACTCATGTGCGATAGCGCTGCTACATTGACAGTATTCGTTCACGACACTGTTTCTACTATTGTTCGTGCAGCTATCTGCCAAGGCGAAAGCTACTCTAAGGATGTTTGGGTTGGTCTCATGGCAGCTGGTGATTATCCATCTAAGCAAGAGACTGTTTGGGGTTGTGATAGTATTGTTACTCTCCACCTCATGGTTGCTGGTGCTGACCAAACTATCTACGATAAGATTGATGTCAGCGAGTTGCCATATGTACTCAATGGCGAAGAGCTTCTCCCTGTAGGTACTCCAGAGGGTGTATATACTAAGGAGGTTGAGCTCAGCTGCGGTACTATGAATGCGGTTATCACTGTTGGTGAGGCTACTGGTGTAGATAATGTATTCGTTAATAGTTTGGCTCTTGCACCTAATATTGTAGGTGTTGGTCAATCTACATCTATCCTTGGCAACTTTAGTGCTGATGCAGTACTTGAGGTTTACCAAGCTACAGGTGCTTTGGTAGTTCGTTCTAACGAAGTACGTACAGTGCCTGGTATGCCAATAGCGGGTGTATATATGGTAGTGGTTAAGTCTGGCGACCAACTCTATCAATCTATGTTGATCGTTAAATAAACCATTAGCAACATACTTTACTCAGAGGGGGTGCCATCGGCATCCCCTCTTTGTGTCTAATGACCGATTTGGGTTTCAAACCCAAATCGGTCATTAGACCGTAACTCATTCCAAATATGTACATCAACATTGACTTTTTGCATGTTCTCAATCCTTTTTGGTATCTTTTTCATCTCTTTTCAGTCACATTGCTCGCAATGCTCCCTCAAAGGAAGACGAAAAATCTACTCAAAAATCACTTGATAACAGTAAGCAAAATCTAATGACCGATTTGGGTTAACACAAAAAAGTCATCCAATCTTGGATGACTTTTTTGTGGTCCCACTTGGGCTTGAACCAAGGACCCCCTGATTATGAGTCAGGTGCTACTAACCAACTGAGCTATAGGACCTTAGCGACTGCGTCGCAACCACAACCATAAGGTTGAATATTCATAGAACTTGTGCATAATGCATCAAATTCGGTGCAAAGGTACTGCTTTTTTTTGAAATAACCAAATAAATTTGATTTTTTGTGGAGATAGCGGGATTCGAACCCGCGTCCAAACAAGGAACCAATATGCTTTCTACACGCTTATCTTGGCCTAAATTTTCGAGCAATAGCAAGACCCAAGCCACCAACCATTGCCTTATCTGCTAAATCTTATTCTTGCATCGCAGCCTACAAGAACCAGCCCTGATATTTCCGCACCGCTTGATCCTATCAGCCTCTGGGCGTTGGCTTGGAGCGATGTCTCGGTTCAGCACCTTGTGCCGAAACTAGGCGAATCTACTATACTTCGATTACGCAGCGAGAGCTACAGTATTGTTGCCAGTTATAATGGCGAATCCGATTAACGAGCGGTATTCATGCTCGGCGTGCTTACATACCTGTTCTACCTGCTGTCAAAACCAAATATCCCCTTGTAAAACAGTTTGCGCTGCAAAGGTACTACAAAAAATGCACATACGCAAGTAAAGCGAGAAATTTTATAAGAAAATAATAGATTATAATCTATTTATCCGGTATTTATCACTCATTCAAGCTTGCTTGAAAATGAGATGATGGGTAACGGATAATTAAGGCGTAGCCTATTTTCTTATAAAATTTTGAGCGAACTGGAGTATGTACCGCATCGTGCGAACGTAGCTACGAGGGAATATTGGAAAATTCGTTCGAGCATTGCGAGATAAGAATTGTTTCCAATAGGCAGATGTTCGAAGGTACTACAAAAAATGCACATACGCAAGTAAAGCGAGAAATTTTATAAGAAAATAATAGATTGTAATCTATTTATCCGGTATTCATCACTCATTCAAGCTCGCTTGAAACTGAGATGATGGGTAACGGATAATTAAGGCGTAGCCTATTCAAAACTTCTATAAAGTGGTAAATATTTACCAACAAACTAACAGAAATATATCTACTTTTGCAGCGGAAATCAATTTTCCAACCCCGCTGAAACTAGTTTATTGCATTTTATTGCAGGTTAAACTGGCAGAAACCCACAGAAACCCACAATGCATCTTGAGAATGTTGTACCTTTGCAGCGAAAACTAACAAAGGCGACATTAGTGCGCCAAATTGCACCAAATACGAACGCAAACTAACAAAGACGCTCATTGCATATTGTAAATGTTGTACCTTTGCAGCGGATTTGAGAAGAAAAGAACAAAAATTATACAAAATTAGTACTGATGCGATGAAAATAATAAAAACAAAAATTATAGAAAATTAAGCCAAAAATTATCTAAAATTATTTTTAGAAGATAATTAAAATCAATAAGACATCAATTATCATCAATTTCTTTATCAACGACAACAACGACAACATAATCCAACAACTTGCGACCGAATCAACACCCTCGGTCGCTCAAGGGATATTCGTGGGATACTCATAAGAACAAAAATTATAGAAAATTGAAAAAAAACAAAAAAATAGGCGCAGTTTTTTTGCAAAACTGTGTATATAGGGGTAGAGATAGAAACTATTGGGTACCTATTGAGAGGTACACCTTAATATATATATAATCATTAAACTACATTATCTATGAACAACTTTAATTCAAATGCAGAGAAGCAAGATCTTCTCAATGTGGTCCCAGGCGATGTATGCGACATCGCGGCGAACACTCTCATCACAACCAACCTTAACCCTAACCAATTACCTAAACTCCTAGAGGAAGCCCTCTCCGTAGCTCCTGAAGGCGAGATGCGCGACATGCTACTACTCTCATTATTAACCAATTGCGCCTACGCCTTGCCCGCTATGCGTATGTTGCATGGACAACCTCATCACACCTACAGCGCAGACCTCCTGACCATGATTGTTGCACCTGCTGCTTCAGGCAAAGGAATCATGAACTACGGTCGCACGCTCTTGCAAGCCATTGAAGGTCAGACAGGTAAACAGGTGTATATCCCAGCCAATACCTCCTCTTCTGCCCTTATGAAAATGGTGGAGGTACTCAAAGGTCGTGGTATCATTATGGCAACAGAGATGGATACCTTGACCCAAGTGCTTCGCTCGGCTTTTGGTAAGATATCCGACATTATCCGTTGTATCTTTGAACACGAAGCCATTAGCCAACTCCGCCGTAAAGATGACGAGTTCATTGAGGTGCGTGACCCGCATATCTCAATGCTTCTCTCAGGAACACCTAACCAACTCAAACCCCTCTTGAACAGCCGTGAGAATGGTCTTATGTCCCGTTTCGCTTGTTATGTGGTCAATTCTACCCAAGACTTTGATGACAATGTTTGGGACGCGGATATTGATGAAGGTGTACCTCATGAGGCTGTGCTTTATGATCGTTTGTCTAGCCAGCTGGGTGAGCGTTATCTGTGGATGAGTATGGCAGAGCACGAGTGCTACTTCTATCTCTCTGCTGCTCAACGCCAAACCATCAAGCGTATGTTCCGCAGTGAGTATGATACCTATAGTCAAGAGTTTGGTCAGATGTTCGTCTCTACCTTGAAGCGTATGCCCGTGATTATGAAGCGTATTGGTATGATCCTCACAGGATTGCGTTTGGATGTAACGAAACCATTGCCAGAGCGAGTGGTATGTTCCGATGAGGATTTTGAGACGATGATATTGATCGGTCACAAACTATTGATGCATGCCGCTATGATGTATCAGATTTTGCCAGAGGTCAAGACCACTGAGGTGGGTGAGATTGGTAGCAATGTACTCCAAAAGCAGTTCTTCAAAATGCTTCCTGAGAACTTCTCAAAACAAGACGCTGTGAAGCAAGCTCAAGTTCTTGGAGTTGCGGCACGTACTATGGAACGATGGCTTGCAAAATCTATTCAATTATTTGAAATAGAGAGAGTTAATCAGGGTAGTTACAAGAAACTTCTGTCAAAAAATGTATCTGCGTAAAGTGGCGGAACTGGCGGAATGGCGGAAACTTTTTCCGCCACTTTCGCCACAAATGCCACTTTCGCCACCCATTATTTTTGTTAATGTATCTGCATATTTGCCGATTTAAAATCATAAAAATTATGAAAGCAGAATTAGAATATCCTATTAAATCCCTAAGAGGGAATATTGGTTCGGAGTATTACACTCGAGTAATGAATGGTAAACAAATCGTTCAACGTCGTCCTATACGCACCAAGCCAGCTACAGAAGCGCAACAAAGAGCACGAAAAGAGTTTGCTGCAAAATACGCAGTGCGGAAAGATCGTCGCTCCTAAATCCTTCCTCCCCTACCGTTACCACCCCGTTACCACTACGGAGGGATAACGGAGGGATAACGGAGGAATCCCGTGCTTAAAAAAACTCACTTTATTTCTCCGCCTAGGAGCGTGTAGCACTTGCCATCGCGTAGGATAAGTAGTTGTCCCTCGTGCCATATTTTTTG